>NZ_JAOULD010000046.1 GCF_029882185.1 Candidatus Nitrosopumilus sp.
TTGCAGGGCGTTCTGAAACTGTAGAACAAGTATTTGGTAAAAAACCAATTGCACCAAGTGAAATGACTAAAAAGATTTGGGCATTTGTAAAATCAAAAAGCCTTTCTAATCGTTAAACCCAAATGTTAGCGAGATTTCGTTAACAAATTTCTATCTTTTAATTATTTTTTCTGAAATCAATAAGATATAGATATTAGATTTAATCTGAAACTTACATGTCTACTACATCATTACGACGCGATCATGAACTAATAGAAAAGGTCATCAAAGCTATGGAATCTACCATTCAATTGTTAAATGATGGTAAACAAATCCCTGAATTCATACTATTACCTGTAATCGATTTTTCAAAAAATTTTACAGACGTTTGTCATCACAGTAAAGAAGAAAAATCATTATTTCCAGCTTTAGAAAAAGCCGGATTACCTTCCAACATGGGGCCTATTGCTATGATGCTAATTGATCACCAACGTTCAAGAGAAATTGGTTCCGAAATGGAAGCATCAGCAAAAGAATATCTTTCATCAGGCGATTCGACAAAATTGGTTAGTGACATGCAACAATATGTTGAACATATTACTGAACATTTGTGGAAAGAGAATAACAAATTGTTCATGATGGCTGAAGCAAGATTACAATATGTTTCAGAAAAAGTCGATAAAGAACTATCTGAAATTGAAAAATCTAAACTTGATGAGCTTGGGAAAACTAGAGAACATTATGAAAAATTAGCCGAAAATCTTGCAAAAGATGTTTCTGAGCAGGGAAGTTAGATTTGTCACATAGCATATTTGGTCAAGTCACTTCAGTGAGAAAATTCGTTAACGGTGATATTGAAATCGATTTTTATCATGAAGATGATTTAACCACATATCGATATTCATCTGATCCCAATAGATTAAGTAATTTTCCTAAGGAACTGATAGAAACTCTAATTCCTACTCTGGCTACTGATATTTGCATTGAGATTTTCTTTGGGGATGATGGAAATCCAACACATATTCAACTAGAAGAATGTGGTGATGAGGACGATCTAGATGATGAAGAATTTGATGATTCAGAGGAATAATATCTCTTAATTCAAATAATTTATTCTACGTAGTGATGGTGTGTTAAATTATCATAAAATCTAACTGATTTCAAATTTACAAATTCTAGCATGCCATATCTTGATAATTCTCTTCCAAATCCACTGTGCTTAATTCCCCCAAATGGGATTCTTGGATCTGAAATTACCACATTGTTCACACTTACAATACCTGATTCTATTCGTCTTGACATTTTATCTGCTTTAGCAAGATCTTTTGTCCAAATACTTGCGCCTAGACCAAATTCACTCTCATTAGCTAGTTTGACTGCCTCACTTTCATTTTCCACAATTGTTATCGGAGCTACTGGTCCAAAAGTTTCTTCCTGTGCTATTCTCATGTTTGGTTTGACATTTCTAAGAATTGTTGGTTTGTAAAAGAATCCATTCCCTTCTATTTCAGAACCTCCTAAAAGAATTTCTGCACCTTTTTCTTTTGCATCTTCAACTATTCCTGAAATTGTTTCTAATCCATCTTTACTTGATAGTGGCCCAATGTCAGTTTCAATTGACATAGGATCTCCTACTTTGAGTTGAGATGCTTTTTTAATAAATAATTCAGTGAATTCTTCTGCAATATTTTTTCCAACAAAAAATCTTTTTGATGCAACACAACTTTGACCACAATTGATGAATCTGCCTTTTACCGCTCCCTCTGCTGCTTTTTCAATAATTGCATCATCTAATACTATGAAAGGATCACTTCCACCTAATTCTAATACACACTTTTTCAAATTCTTTGCAGCTCTTTCACCAACTTTTGCCCCTGCATTGGTACTACCAGTAAAAGTTACAGCATTGACATCTGAATCTATAAGATGATTTGCAGATTCGACACTTCCGACAACCGTTTGAAAAATTCCGTCAGGCATACCCGATTCAGAAAATGCTTTTTCAATTTCAATACCTGATTGCATTGTCACTCTAGATGGTTTCATGACAATCACATTTCCTGCCATCAAACAAGGAGCTGCAAATCTTAATGCTTGCCAATAAGGAAAATTCCATGGCATAATTGAACCTATTACTCCAAGTGGCTCAAAAGTTAGAAAACTTTTTCTTGCATCTGTGTTTAGTACTTCATCCGAAAGAAAACTATCTCCGTGATCTGCATAAAATTCTAAAGCCCATGCACATTTTTCAACCTCTCCTATTGATTCTTTGAGTGGTTTCCCCATTTCAGATGTAGCTACTGTTGCAAGTTCTGTTTTGTTCTTCTTTAGATGTTCTACTAAATTGTAAATGTAACTTCTACGTTTCTCATAATCTTTTTTCCATTCTGGATATGCTCTTTTTGCTTTTCCTACTAAATCAAACACTTGACTTTTGTCCATTGCTGAAAATGTTGTAATTTTCTCTCCGGTGGATGGATTCACTGTGGATATCTGGCTCAAGGATTTTTCCGAGTTTTCCTCCTATTTATTTTAGTGACCTGTTTTTCTAATTTTTTATCTGATAAAATATCAAAACGTTTGTTGCATGTCTTTTTTGATCTCATCAATTTTCTTTTGATATGCTTTTTTAGATTTATCGTTCTTTTTTAGATTCAAAACATTTTGACATGATGGACATTTAAACATCCCATCAAGAGCACTTTCAAATGTTACTCTAGGACAATCTTCATTACCGCAATGATAGAAATCTGAGGCATTTTCATAATCTAATCTTTGTTGTAATCTTTCATCAATTTTTTTCTTTTGATTCTCAATAAAATGTTCAACCTCTTCTCTTCTAGTTCTCCATCTGTAGACAAACCATCCTTTTCGTTCGTCTTTAACTCTAATTCCTGTAATGAGAGATTTTCCAAATAAATCATACAATACTTTTCTTACCATGTTGATTCTAAGACCTGTAGAACTAGCAATTTCTTCATCAGTAGCATCTTCAGCTTTTAGAAGAGATCTTGCTACTTTGAGATATTCATCCCCCCCAATCATTGAAGCAATTCTAACAAAAGGATCTTCGTATTTGTCTACCAACTCTAATGACTCCTGTTTTTCTACTATTAATCCCTTGTTTCTTTTACCTGCACGTTTTTGCCTTTTTTGGTAGGTATGATCTTTCTTTTTGCATTTGGAAACTCTTTTTCAAATTGTATACCGTTTTGGATACGATCTAAAAGAATTGCTAAAGCACTAATTTCTGAATGAGGCTGACTGCCAACTCCAACATTATAATCTGCCAATTCATAAATCTCTTTTGGAACTTTTTCAGCCCCTACAACAACTAACAAATCTTTTTCAGCTCGAATTTCTTCTTGAGCCTTGTTGATACTTTCACCATACATTGAAAGATGAACAATTTTGAATCCTTCTTCTTTTTTCTTTTTTACAACATTTTTCCATTTTTCAATAAATTCAATCTTGAAATTACCTCCCCAGGTATTGTTAATTTTTTCAATGGTATCTTTTATTTCTGGATTGATTTCAGTCATGTAGATTTTCTCTGCACCAAATCCTCTGGAAACAAGTGCAACATGAGTTGTCACTCTGTCATCTCTTACTAATCGTTGTCCAATTCTAACTACTTCAATTACCAAATGTTTTCTTTGCTCCTTCCCATGCATTGTTTTTTGGTTTATGATAATTCTGACTTTGTACGATTTCTTTGATTAGTTCTTTTAATTGTGGAATGTTTTTTCCAGTTTTTGCAGAAACTGAAATCACTTTTTTATTTTCTTTTAAATTAAGAAATTCAATCTTTCGTTCAATTTCATCATTTTCTAATAAATCTGATTTGTTTAGAGCGTAAACTACCTTGTCTTGTTCTACTCCCAACTCGCTTAAAGTTCTCATACAGCTAGAAAACTTCTTTTTCAATTCAGAAATTGAATCATTAATGTCAATTACTAAAATGATTACATCTGTATGTATCAATTCTTCTAGTGTTGATTTGAATGCATCAATCATGTATGCTGGTAATTTACTGATAAAACCAACTGTATCTGCAATTAGAAATGCCTCTTGATCTATCATCACTCTTCGTGTAGTTGTAGTGAGAGTCGTGAACAGTTCTTTACTCTGACTTCTTGTTTCACCAGTAGTTTTGTTAAACAATGTTGTTTTTCCTGCAGATGTATATCCTGCAAGTGAAATTGTCTTGAATCCCATTCTTTTTCGCCCCTGTCTGTGAAGCTCTCGTTGTTTTCCAGCTTTTTCAAGCTTTGATCTAATTGTCTGCATTCTATGTTTAATGTCGTTATAGTACACATCAACTTCGAATTTTCCTATCCCCATAAATCCAGGCTGTTCTCCCATATTTGCAAGTCTGACTTTTTCTTTTGCTCTTGCCATTTCATATCTTAATTGTGCTAATTTCACTTGTAATTTTGATTCTGCACTTGAGGCTCTGCTCTCAAAAATTTCAAGAATTAATGCCTCTCTATCTAATACTTCTCTGTGTAATACTGTGGCAAGATTATAGTTTTGACCTGGTTTTAAAATCTCATCAAATATGATTACATCTGGTCTTAATTTTTCAGATATTTCTTCTAATTGTTCCACTACTCCTCCGCTGATGCCGTACTTTGGTTTCTGAAGATAATTTTGTCTGATAACATGCACTACTTCATACCCTGCTGCATCACACAATCCTTTTGCCTCGTTAATCGAGTCCTCCTGATCATAAGTGATTAAAATCGCAGAATTCATTCTAATTCATCTTTTTGATCGAATCTAAGATAATTGTATTGGACATGTTTTGGAAATTAACCTGATTTTTTTAGTGCTTTTTCTATATTCATATTCAAGACTATTTCTGCAATATCACTAGCATATTCAGAAATTCTTCGAATATTTTCAGTCATTCTTCTTACTCTGTAAATCTCTTCATCATCTTTTAATGATTTTGAAGCATCTCTTACTTTTTTCTCAAATTTTGCTATTTCTTTAGTTTTTGAAATTGTCTCTTCGGCTTGATTATAATCTTCTTTGAATAATGCAAGACATGCATCATCTAAAACAGATAAACAAAACTCATTCATTTCTTGTATTTTTTGCAAAATCTCCTTTTTTACAGGTTTTTTAAATTCGATAAGATCTTTTGCAATAAAAGCCGCATGATCTCCTGTTCTTTCTATATTTTTTACAACTAATCTATATCCTAAACAATTTCTAGCATTTCTAAACCCCATCTCTTTTAACATGTGTTCATTTTGAATTGCAATTTTTAATTGTCTGATAATATAAAATCCAAATCTGTCGACTTCATCATCTGTGTTTATGACTTCTTGGGCCAATTCTAAATTATTTTCTTTTACAGCTAAAATTGCATCACTTGACATTGATTTTGCTAAATGAATCATTCGTTTGAAAGCACCATCAACTGATAATTCTAACAAATTAACAAGAACCTGCACTGTTATGCCGCCACTCGAATCAGCAATTATCTCAGAACCCATCAACATTCGTTTTACAGCTTCTTTTACTGTATTTCTCTGATGAGCACTTAATCTACCGTTTTTTGGTTTTACATTGATTGTCTTGAATCCTAAAAAGTATAACGAAATTAATTTTCTAACAATTGAAGATGCTTCTCCTCCTTCATCTATTTCAATAACTGCATCTTCTTTTTTCTGAGTTCTCGATTCAAATTTTGGTGGGTAAAGCTCTAATGTCGATGAACCTTTTCTGACCATTCTTATTTGATCTCCTTGTTTCAGACCTAATTCCATAATCCATTGCTTTGGTAATGAAACTATGTATGATGACTTGCCAGTAAACTGAATTTTTCTTGTTTCTCCCCCTTCTTCCATAATCTAAATGGAAAATTCCATTCTATATAGTTTAGGCTATATGATATAGACTAACATTGAACTAATATTTAGAAAAAATTCTTCTAATACTAATGGACTATGTTCTGAAATTACAGTATTCTCTTGATGCATTATTTGGAAATGGCACATCAAAGTCATTACCTAAAAATATTGAAATGACCTTTTCACGAAAAACAGGTAGAATCAGAACAGTATCTTACAAAGGAAAATTACTTTGTACTTTGAGAATTGATGGAAGTTTAGCTATCAGTACTTATTTTGCTCAGATGCTACTAAAAAATAAAAAATTCAAAGAAAACTGTGTCGAGATAAATGCTGATGCCGCACCTTATGTGGAACAAGGAAGATCCGTATTTTGCAAGCATGTAGTGTCATGTGGAAAAAACGTTCGTATCTCTGCAGATACTCCTGTCTTGTTCAAAAATCAAGTAATTGCTGTTGGAAGGGCCATATTGTCTTCTGATATGATTTCTGATTTTGATAGAGGAGTGGCCATAAAAGTCAGAGATAGTTTAAAAAGTCGTAATGAGGAAATAAGATCATGATGCGAGGAGGAAATCGCGAAATGCGAAGAATGATGGACAAGATGGGTCTAGACATGAATGAACTATCTAATGTCCAAGAGGTAATAATTAAAACTGATAAAAAAGAAATAATCATTTCAAAACCATCCGTAACTGAAATGAAGGCAAAAGACAATTCTATTTTTACTGTCACTGCAGATAGTTATGAAGAAAGAGAACTAGAGGTTCCAATTTTCTCTGAAGAGGACATTCAACTTGTTAGTCAGCAGGCTGGTGTTGATGAGGAAAAGGCAAAAAGTGCTTTAGAGGAGGCAGAAGGCGATCTTGCAAGAGCAATCTTACTCTTGACTACTGGATAATCCTCAAAATTTTCTTATTTTGTACCTAAAAATGAATGATTTAAGTAATGGAATTACTAGGTTTGTAGTATAATGAGCAGTATGGCTGAATCCAAGGTAACTGGAATTATCAAATCTCTAAATGCCTTGGAAGATGATTTAGATTCCTTAACCAGCAAAGTTGGGGATATGAAAAAACAACTTGCCATGAAAAGTCTATCTGAAATTGATAATTTGTTAGCAAAAACTAGAGAAATGGCAACCAAAGAGGCTGAAACTATCATTAACGCATCAAAAGAAAAGGCAACTGCTGAATCTGCAAAAATTGCTCAAGAAGGTGATGCAAAATTATCTCAAATTCAGTCAAATATCAATACTAATTTTGATGAAGCAGTCAAACATGTAGTGTCAACTGTTTTGAAAGCATAAACCTAAATTTCATACCTCATTTCAAAAATTATAGATCCCCTACTGAATTCTCGTATTGGACTTGCTACAACTTATGGTAAACCATACTATAGATTTTCAGCTTCTCTAAAAACTCTCAATCTATCCTTTGATTCTATTCTTCCTGAAGAAATTCATAATTTTTCGGGACATTTTGTATTCACTACTAGGGAAGAATCTCCTGAAAACTGTAAAAAAATTTTATTTCACGAGGATGTCCTTGAACATCATCCTACTGTAATTAGAGGAATGATGATGCAAAAACTTAATCTTGATTTTGAAGAAGAGAATTTAATTTTAGGAATAGATCCTGGACAAAGGATGGGATTATCAATTTTTTATTATGGAGTAGAAATTGAAAGATCAGTTCATACTTCTATTGAAGAATTGGTTTTTCATCTTATAGGGATTTTAGGTGGTCTTAGAGCAAAAAGAAAAATTCTAAAAATTGGAGATGGTAATATGAAGATAGCAAAACAAATTGTTTCAATGTTGAATCTTAAATTCTGCTCATCATTTGAATTGGAATTTGTAGATGAGAGTAAAACTAGTTTGAAAATCAAAAATTTTAATCAAAGGGGAAAACGAGATATGCTTTCTGCAAAATATATTTCTCAAAGAGATGGGTATAGACATTCCATTCTTCCTCTTTCAATTACTGGGTAGAAAATGTAATTTTTTAATTAAAAATACTCTAAAATTATAATGATTTTAAATTCTTTAATTTACTTTGAATCTATTATATGATGAAAGTATGAGAATATCATAAGTTTTATAATTATTTTGAAAAAAATGAAATAATTTGTCAAACACGTATATTATTACATGTTAATTTTTCAAAAAACATGGTTTTAAAATCAGCTATACATATTTATTGAACTTTTCGAGTTTTATTTGAAAATAATATTTTTGATCGATACAAAACATGAAATATTTTCAAGTTTTATTACAATTTCTTATAAGTTACATCGATCCATGCTTATATAGTTATGAATTCTATATTTTATTACCAAGATGACTTGTAAAGGAATTTGTGTTAGATATAAGGCTCAAAAGCCTGTTGGCACTGGAAGATATGCTTCTGGACAACGTCGATGCCAGATTTGTGAAATATTCATCAAATGGGAAGGACTATGGTGTCCATGTTGTGGATATAGATTAAGAACAAAGCCACGTAATTTGAAATACAAAGCAAAATTACGTGCTAGAGTTGAGGCTGATTCTATGGAAGCTGCAGCAGCTACTGAAATTGAATCAGAAGTTCAAGAAGTTACTGTGAAGGCAAAATCTAAAGCTAAAATTGCTAAAACTAAAGCAACTAAATCTAAAACCAAAGAAAAAACTCCATGCAAATATTGTGAGAAACTCTTTGTTTATCCAGATAAACATGAGAAGAATTGCAAGAAGAACACCGAAGTTATATCTTCTCAGAAAAGTGAATCAATAGCAATAAAAGCATAAGATTTG
>NZ_JAOULD010000015.1 GCF_029882185.1 Candidatus Nitrosopumilus sp.
AATTGTGACTAGCATGATGTCTTTCTTTGTTGCTCCTAGAAGTGTATCCGTAGACATTGAATGATTCTTCATTTTGTCGTATTTAATGACCCGAAATTTCTATGATTTCGTAATCCTAATGGAGATTATGAAAATAATGTATTGACAGAATTCAATCTCAATGCAGACAGGAAGAGGTTTTGGTTGGGAAGGATTGAGAGCATGGATGAGAATATTGTGAATGATTCGATGCCGATATCATTAGATCATTTCAAATTATAAAAAAATCATTATTTGTATATAGATCAAGCTTATATTGTATTAAACGATAGTTTGCGATATGACTGAAGATAATAACGAAAAACCAAAAATACAGCGTAGTGATATTCTCCCTAACGAAAACAACCTCGTTACTGAAACATATGAAGGAAAACCTTTGATTCATGCTCAAGCAAATTATGATGGAAAAGGAATTGTTAAGGCACAATCTAATAACAAGCAAACAAAATCAGACGATACAGAATAGATGACAGAATTTGATTATGTTGGGTGGATTGCAGCAATAGCAGCTGCAATTGGTCTAGGTTTTACTGCTTTTCAATTACGTGCAAACAATAAAACTCGCCAATTAGAATTAGTAGAAACTATTTATCATGACATTCATTCTTTAGAACAATTATTCTATGAGAGATATACGGGTAATCCAAAAAAAGAAGAACATTGGAGAACACTATTTTTTCAACAATTAGAATGGTTTGCTTTCTTAGTTAATGAAAAAAAAATCAAAGATAAAAAATCGATAGATTTTTTCAAACCTGCTTTTATTGATTGGTGTAAATATCTTTTTTTAGAATTTGCAGATGAGGATCAGATAACAAACCCTACCAGATTTGAAGAATTAAAAAAATTGTATACAAAATTTACAGGTCAAAATCTTCAAAAGACTTGAACCCATTATTTTTCATAGCACAAACCTAGGCACGAAAAGGGTGGATTCTATTTTTATTCTTTGTCGATAAAAAAGGGAAAGCCCCCCTCACAGGCACAAAAAACGCGATATAACTAAAGTTATGATGTGAGTTGTTTTATTGGGAATTGTTTAAAAAATCACAAACAACCATTGATTGTTGATTAATGAAAAAATAGATCAACCTAATTATTTTTTAAATTAAAACTATTTTTGTTAATTTACGCACAAGTTATTTCATTAATTTTTTGTAAATACCTTCTGCTGAAACAGGTACTGTTTTTACATTTTTATTATTCTTACACCAATTTACTAAATCAACATTGTGCTTCATATGATCAGTTTTAGTTTTTTCATCTATGAAAAGTCCTGAACGGTACGCATCGTGTAGAAATCCCTCAAACGATTCTCCAATTCCTTTATCTATCTTTTTTTTGTTTAATAAATGAGTCAATATATCGGAATAGTTCACATAGTCTCCAATAGTAAAATACAATCCCTCAATGTCTTTTACCATTCTTATTGCATGAATAATTTGATTAAAATCACTTAAAGTTTTAATTGAAATTTCTGTATATACTTTTTTTCGTTCTTTCCAATGATTTATGACTATGAATGTAGTAGATATTGCAACAGCTATTCCAGTTCCTATTGAAAGCATTGTTGAAATATCATCTAATGGCATACTTTCAAATCACACACATCCATTATAAAAAATAACAAATTTACAAAATTTTATGAATCTACATAGCGATTACAAAATGTAATTAAATCTTATTTTTGCTCACAAAATTCATCGAAATAGGCATTGAATCAATCCTCTTTTCATCATTAACATCTCTCAATTCTTCAAACCACATTCTTTTCCTATCTGCATTGAGATTCACTAATCTCTCAACAGTTTTGAATTTTCCAATACCTACTATCGGGTCTGATAATATTGCAGTCCTAAGACGGTTGACTCTCAGTATTTTCATTATTTGATACAGATTGCCATCTTTTTCTATAGTATCCAAATGTTCAATCTGGCGATTTCCAAGGTTACCGATTCCTCGTTTGTAAAAGTTCAAAGAAATAACAATTGCAAAGATTGCAACACCAATCTCAACTACTAGTGAAATCCAATTAGGAATATCCCATTCTGCCATAGTATTGAAATTATGATTTCTAATATGTGATTATCTATGTCCCAAACCATCACATCTGATGCATTTTACATTCAAATGCATAATCCTATACAAGATCACGACAATTACTTTCTTAAATGCTCATCTAGCAATCCTCTGGTGTATCTGACATCCTCACATAGACTATCTATTTTTTGTATGTCTTTTTTGATTTTTGATAAATCTGTCTCTAATGACGTAATCCTGCTTGAATGGTTTACAAATTTGTGAAGCAAAAACCCCAAAATTAAAAAAAATTGCTAATTTTGAATAGTTAATTCTACCAATACAATCTTTTTTCTACGAATGGGAATATGATAATTCTATGAATAGACTATCAAAAAATACAGAAGCTACAAAATGCTATTCCTATGTTTTTTCTAACAGCTACGCTGGAGCTATTCGTGAAGCTACACTTTTCCTATCTTTAGCTACACTTTCTAGGCATAGCAGCTATTCGTAAATTCTACAAAACACCCAAAGATAGGGCAAAGAGTGCTAAATCACTCTTTTTTGTGCCTAAAAGGCCAATATGGAAAAGATCTGGAAATACGGTTTTAAGTAAAATTGATTTTATTAATTTCAGGTATGTCCAATCAATTGCTGGTGTTTAAAGAAATCATTAGATCAAGACAGTCTCCAACCCAAAGAAAGACCGACAAGCAGACCCGGAAACTCTTACTATACTTATTCACAAGTACAAGAGGTGGATTTACACGTTTACGAATAATCATTCATTTGCTAGATCAACCATATAATACACATCAACTAGCACAGAAACTCAAACTTGATTACAAGGCTGTTCAGCATCACATGAAAGTGCTTGAGAAAAATAATATGGTTTTAAAAATTGGTGAAAAATACGGTGCAATATTTCACTTGTCTAATTTCCTTGAGATTAACATCGGTGCCCTTGATGAAGCAATTGACAAATTAGATAGAAAAATGAATCACTCCAAAATCTACATCTGATGTGGTCTATGAATTTACGATCTAAAAATTTGAACTAAAGTTAATATAATATGCACAGATTGAAAAAACATCTTGGTTAAAAATGATCCTTTTGCTAATGCAACAAAACAAGTTAATGATGCATGTGATATTATCGGAATCAAAGACAAAGAACTGCGTAAATATTTGGCAATGCCAAATAAAGTTTTGAGAGTTAAAATTCCCGTTAAAATGGATAATGGTAAAATTAGAGTTTTCACAGGTTTTAGAAGCCAACATAACAATGATAGAGGTCCATACAAAGGTGGTATTCGTTATTTTGATCCAGAAGGTGGAGTGGAATATATGGAACGTGAAGTTATGGCTCTTTCTTCATGGATGACTTGGAAATGTGCAATTGTAGATGTTCCTCTTGGTGGAGGTAAAGGTGCAATCTATGTTAATCCAAAAACTGAGAAACTCAGTGAAGGTGAATTAGAGCGACTCACTAGAGGATTTGCATTCAAAATTTCTGAAATTATCGGTCCAGGAAAAGACATTCCTGCACCCGATGTTTACACTACAGGAAAAGAAATGACTCAGATCATGGATACTTTTAGCAAACTAAACGGCAACGTATATTCTCCAGGTGTAATTACTGGAAAACCCATTTCTATGGGCGGCTCACTTGCAAGAAATGTTGCAACTGGATTAGGAGCAGCATACACTGTCAGAGAAGCTGCAAAGGCTCTGAAAATTTCTCTTAAAGGTGCAAAAGTTGTTTTGCAAGGATTTGGCAATGCATCAACATTTGCAGGTGAGTATCTTGAGAAAATGGGTGCCAAAATCATTGCTGTTAGTGATTCTAAAGGCTCAATTTCAATTCCAAAAGGTGCAAAGGTTAGTGCAATTTTAGCACATAAAGAAGAGAAAGGCTCAGTTGTTGGATTTCCAGGAAGTACAAAAATCTCAACTGAAGAATTACTTACTACAAAATGTGATGTTCTAGTTCCAGGTGCATTAGAGAATCAAATTGATGCAAAAATTGCAAAAAATCTCAAATGTAAAATTATTGCAGAAGCTGCAAACGGTCCAACATTACCTGAAGCAGATCCTATCATTTATCAAAAGAAGATTTTAGTTATTCCTGATATCTTGGCAAACTCTGGCGGTGTTTGTATCTCCTACTTGGAATGGGTGCAAAACAATATGGGATATTATTGGAGCTTTGATGAGGTTGCAAACAAGATGGAGAAAAACATCACCAAAGGATTCAAAGATGCATATGAACTTAGCAAAAAACACAAAATTGACATGAGAAAAGCAACCATGGTTTTAGCCGTAGAAAGAGTTCTTGAAGCATTTGACCAAAAAGGCATCTGGCCATAATCTTAGGTTAGAAAAGACTCGTAACTCCTTAACTGTTCAATAAACATTATCTTCCCTTTTGTAATCATGCGTAGTTTTCTTTTGAAAGAAAGATCTACTTTTGTTCTTCTTTGTAGTAATTGAATTGCTTTTCCAGTTAGAATACTTCCTTTTTTATCTCTGTCAAAAAGAATGATCAACCTTTCATGTTTTACAACAGAATCTGCAAAATCAACCATCCCCGCAAATCTGTGAAACTCTAAAACTTTTCCAGTGAAACCCAATTTCTTTAATGCATTAGAATCTCGCTTTCCTTCAACGACCACTGCACCATTTTCTATCGAATTTAATTCAAATACGAATTTTTTTAGTTCAAAAATTTCTTGCTCAGATACTAACACAATTTAAAATCTAATTTTACTTATTAAAACACACCTTGTTGAAAACCAATAAATTAATTCACCATGACAAATTAATGAAATCAAATGAAAACCGAAACAGAAATTGCCGAGTATAGAAAAGAGATTGAAGAGCGATTGGTGAAATCAGAATCTATGGATGCTATGAAATACTATCAAGGCGTTCTTCGATGTCTAGAATGGATAGTGACAGGACAAGACGTTTAGATGTCTAAAGTATTACTTGTGCAAAATACCCGAATTGAAGGTTCGGGGTACTTGGGTGAACTTTTACAAAAAGATGGATTTGAAATCACATCTGTTAATGCAAAACATGAAAAACTTCCAGACGAAAATTTCTCTCTTGTTGTGATTTTAGGCGCTCCTGAAAGTGCAAATGATGATTTACCATATCTCCAAGCAGAACAACGATTAATCAAAAACTCTGTTGATGAGAACATTCCTGTACTTGGAATTTGTTTGGGCTCTCAATTAATTGCTAAAACATTTGGAGCCAAAGTGTATGCTGGATCAAAAAAAGAAATTGGCTTTTACAATGATTTGAAAATTGACAATAATTCTAAATTATTTTCACGTTTCCAAAATACGTTTACCGTATTTCATTGGCATAGTGATACATTTGATTTACCTGAGGGATCTATCAGATTGGCCTCATCTGAGAACTATCAGAACCAAGCTTTTCAGTACAAGTGTGCAATTGGATTACAATTTCATTTAGAAGTAAATGAAGATATGGTAAATCTATGGCTTGACAATACTGAAGAAAAACTAAAAGAAATCCCATATATTGATCCCCAAAAAATTCGTTCTGATATCGATGAAAATATTCCAATTGTAAAATCAAATATGAAGAATTTTTACAACAATTTCAAAACATCATTTGATCTTTGACCAAAGTTTAATATACTGAGTTTTGATTTTACCAATCGAACGATGACAGCAGTTAAGAAAATTTTTGATGAAGTTATCCAAACTGATCACAAAGTCATCACTGAAGAAACATCAAAATCAATCCTCAAAACTTATGGCGTTAAAGTACCTCCATATGCCTTAGTAACTTCTGCAGAAGATGCAGAAAAACAAGCAAAGAAGATTGGTTTTCCACTTGTTATGAAAGTAGTATCTCCTCAAATTTTACACAAAACTGATGTAGGTGGAGTCAAAGTCGGACTAGACAATGTGGCTGATGTCAAAAAGACATTCACTGACATGTATGGTCGACTATCTAAAAAGAAAGGAGTTGATGTTAAAGGAATACTTTTGGAAAAGATGGTTCCAAAAGGCGTCGAATTAATTGTAGGTATTCAAAATGATTCTCAGTTTGGTCCAATCATTATGGTAGGGCTGGGTGGTATTATGACTGAAGTTATGAAAGATGTTGCATTTAGAATGCTTCCAATAACAACTTCAGATGCAAAATCTATGTTAAACGAACTTAAAGGCTCAAAACTCCTCAAAGGTTTCAGAGGAAGTGAACCAATTGATACTAACATGGTTGCAAAAATGTTAGTGGATATTGGAAAATTGGGTGTTGAAAATGCAGATTACATTAACAGTATTGACTTTAACCCTGTGATAGTATATCCAAAATCCCATTTTGTAGTCGATGCAAAAATTATTCTAAATAAAGAGATAAAGAAAAATTCAATTTCAAAGGCAAAACCAAACATTGAATCAATGGAGACATTCTTTACTCCAAAAACTGTTGCACTTGTTGGAGCATCAGCAAGTCCAGGAAAGATTGGCAATTCAATCTTGGACAGTTTAGTAAATTATGATTTTAAAGGAAAAGTATACCCAATCAATCCAAAAGCTGATGAAATCTTTGGACAAAAATGCTACCCATCAGTTGCTGCAATTCCTGGCGATGTTGATCTCGTTGTAATTTCAGTTGATTTGTCAATGACTCCCCCTGTTTTAGAGGATTGTGCAAAGAAAGGAGTTCGTAGTGTGGTAATTGTCTCTGGTGGGGGAAAAGAACTTGGTGGAGAAAGAGCAGATTATGAAGCTGAAGTTGCAAGATTGTCTAAAAAACACAAAATCCGAATTATTGGCCCCAACTGTATTGGAATGTTTAATGCCGCTAATCGCCTTGACTGTGCATTCCAAGGACAAGAAAGAATGCTACGTTCAAAATTAGGTCCTGTGGCATTTTTCTCACAAAGTGGAACCATGGGAATTAGTATGTTAGAATCTGCCGATGTATTTGGCTTATCTAAGATGATCAGTTTTGGTAATCGCTCTGATGTTGATGAAGCAGATATGATTTGGTATGCTGCAAATGATCCTCAAACTAAAGTAATCGGATTATACGTTGAAGGGTTTGGAGACGGTAGAAAATTCATCAATGTTGCAAAACGTGTAATGAAAGAGAAAAACAAACCAATTGTGATTTGGAAGAGTGGGAGAACTGCTGCAGGCGCAAAACAAGCTGCATCCCATACAGGCTCCCTTGGAGGTTCAAATGCAATCATTATGGGCGCATTCAAACAAGCAGGAATTATTTCAGTTGAAAGTTATCAAGAATTAGCAGGAGTCTTAAAGGCACTTGCATGGCAACCTCCAGCAAAAGGTAGCAAAGTAGCAATGACTAGCAATGGTGCTGGCCCAATGATTGGTGGAATTGATCAATTAGAAAAATTCAATCTTACAATAGGAAAGCTATCCTCAGAAAATGTTAAAAAAATGAAAGCACATTTTCCACCCGCTGTCCCTATTCATAATGGTAATCCAGCAGATGTTGGTGGTGGTGCAACTGCAGAAGATTATAGATTTGTCATTCAACAATTCATGGATGACAAAAATGTTGATATTGCAATGCCTTGGTTTGTATTTCAAGATGATCCTCTTGAAGAAACAATTGTTGATCATTTAGCTGACTTCCAAAAGAAAAGGAAGAAACCTCTTTTAGCTGGTGGCAATGGTGGTCCATACACTGAAAAAATGATTAAATTAATTGAAAAACACAATGTCCCAGTATACCAAGATCTAAGAACTTGGGTAGCAGCTGCCGCTGCGTTATATCAATGGGGCAAAATTTCTAAAAAATAGATAACATTTAAGTCTCACATAACATGACAAATTTTCATGTCACTAGTTACCACATCTACTTCTGATGGCATTTGTACTGTCAAAATTAACAGACCTGACAAACTCAATGCTATGAATACTGATGTTGCAAAAGAACTAATCAAAACTTTTGAAGAGCTAAACCGTAATGATGACGTCAAAGTTATCATTTTGACTGGTGAAGGAGAAAAGGCATTTTCTGCCGGTGCAGATATCGAATACATGTCTAAAATCTCTGCAGATGAATCAGTTGAATATGCAAAGACAGGTCAGCTTGTCACTGAAACTGTAGAATTGGTTAAGCAACCGACTATTGCAGCAGTTAATGGTTTTGCACTAGGTGGAGGCTGCGAACTTGCAATGTCTTGTGATATTAGAATAGCAGCAGATACTGCTAGACTAGGTCAACCAGAAGTAACAATTGGTATCCCTCCTGGATGGGGTGGTACTCAAAGATTAATGAGAATTGTGGGAATAGCAAAGGCAAAAGAACTTGTCTATACCGGTAAAATGGTCAAAGCCGAAGAAGCAAAAGAAATTGGTCTCGTAAACCAAGTAGTTCCTCTTGCATCTTTGCAAGAAGAGGCTTTGAAAATGGCACAACAAATAGCTGGAAACTCTACTATGGGTGTTCAGATGTCTAAAGTTGCAATCAACAAGGGAAGAAATGCAGACCTTGATACTGGTCTTGCAATTGAACTTCTTGCTTGGAGAAACTGCTTTACTCATCCAGACCGCGAAGAGAGAATGACGGCATTTGTCAACAAGTCAAAAAAATAGCTATTTCTAATTTCTTTCCTATTTTATTAATTATTTTTTCAGTTTTCCTATCTCTAAGATACCGTTACTATTCCAACTCTCCATGGATGGAACGAACAAAAGTAGTTGTAAACCCCTGATTCTTCAAATGTAAATTCAAATTTGTCTCCTGTGTTCATTGGTGGACTGTTAAACAATTGTATGACCTTTCCTTTCTCCCCAATACTTTGGATGTTGTGAGGTACAGAATCATCATTTATCCATGTGACTGTTGTACCTGCTGGAATCTCGAGGTTTAATGGAGAATAGAACCCTGCACCAGTTACATCAAAGTTTCCATTAGGAATGAATATTTCTGCATTTAAAATCTTAGGTACTTGCTTCTCTAAAGTTTCTATGACGATAACATTATTTTCTATCAAAAATTTTATCATGTTTAGAAATTCTGCCTCTGAAATAATCCCTTCGCCATACCATAGTGCAGTATTTTTTACCCACTCTGGAACTGGTTCTGCACTTGCAAAATTTACAGAAAATGAAATTAATAAAATTGATAATATTGAAACTGGAATAATTGTTTTAGCACTGTATTCCATATAGTACAGTATCTTTTGTAAATTTAAATGATTATGTAGATTTTCATATTTTAAATCCAAATCCCAATATTTTATCGCTGAAAAACAGAATAAAAAAGAAGAGTTATTCTTCTACTATGAATAGACCTATCATTCCTGCATCTGCATGACCTACGACATGGCAATGGAATAACCAAATTGCGGGTTTGTCGGGTTTGATAATGAATGATTCGAGTGTTCCCTGAACTAATGGGAATGTTTGAGAAGTTATTGTAGTCCCTCTCTCATTCGTGCTTGAAATCATTTTATTTCCATGTAGATGGAATGAATGGATTTGTTCACCTAGATTTGTTACATGAAATTCAACTGTTTCTCCAACTTTTGCCTTATAGACAGGCAATGTGTAATTGAACTGTGCAACAATCCCGTCTAGACCTTTCTCTGCAAAGATTTCTTCAAGAGCTTTTTCTCCCCCTGGAACCCCTTTACCGTTCATGATGAAGTATGGTGTAGGTCCTTTCTCCATTCTTTCAACATTGTGACCTATTTCTGACATTACGATTGGAATATGTCTGTCAATGTATGGTCTTGGAGGATTTCTTTCAATGATAATGTTGCCATAAAGACCTTGCAAAATATGATCTTTTATCCCAAGGCCTTCAGATGCTGCATGATCATGGAAAAATGTAGTTCCCCAAGTATTCACATTGTATTCATATGTCCATTCTTCACCCGGTGGAATCATTGAACCTGCTCCTACTCCTGTGATGATATTGACAGGGGATCCATCATGTTTAGGATCATAGTCACTCATATGAGCATGAAAACTATGAGTCACATCATGATTGTTGATTACTCTCACTCGTAATAGATCTCCTTGCTTTACCATTAGAGTTGGTGCTGGCACTGTTCCATTATATGTCCAAGCATGCCATACGGCATTGTCAGATATTTGAATGTCTGTTTGTTCAATTATCAATGTGTATTCTTTTACTGGTTGCTCTTCAGCTTCAGCAATTTGTGGTTGTAATTCAGATATCTTTTGAGTTTGAACATCATAGATAGTCTGTGTTTCTGTGTGTTCTGGTAAAAGTTGAATGTTCTCTATCACACCCACAATTAAAAATACAAGTACGATCGGTATTACTGCCAGGGCAAATTTTTTCTGCATGAAAAAATCCTTTGTCTTATCCAATTAAACCAAAAGCGCTTTTTCAAATGTAAGAATGTGAAGATGGGTTCTTATGTGATTCCATGATGCTATTACTAGATATTCTTCTAAAATTCGTGATCCGTTAAGATTTCAACATTATTCAATTCTGGCCTGGTTTTGTGTATACATTGTCTTGCAGTGTAAACTTATCTGTTATATCTAATTTTGAGACTGTTTTTACATGCAAGAATTAATTCAATCCCAAAAAATAATGGATGAAGATAGAAAGCAGGTTATTTTGGAAATACTTGCTGACACATATTGCAAATTAATCCTCCACAATACTCTAGAAAAACCAAAATCTGCAATGGAAATATCTAATGAGAAAAAAATTCCTATTAGTACTGTGTATAGACGATTACAGACTCTGTTTGATGCCAAATTACTTGCTATTTCCGGCTCGATCAATCAGGATGGGAAAAAATACTTTCTATACAAAAGTAGAATAAAGTCAATCTCTCTAAAATGTGACTTGGAGGTCACAACTGTAGAATTGGTTCCAAATACACGCGTAAGTTAGATGTTAGGAGCCTTTGTTTGAGATAAAATTGATGGACAAAAATCTTACTTCAAATCGACAAATCAATTCTTCAAAAAAAGAATCCACTCGAAGCATTACGTATAGACTTCCAGAAAAACTCGTTTCCGAGTTAGAAACCGAATCTACTCAAAGAGGCATTTCACAAAATGTGTTGGTTAGACAAATTCTAGAAAAATATGTTCAATGGGATCGTTTTTCTAGTAAAATTGGAATGATTCCAGTCCCAAAAGGAATTCTTGAAGCATTGGGAGGAGAATTAGATGGAAAAGATATTGATGAAATAATCACTCTGATGTTTCCAATGATCAAGGACACTGTTTTGTTTATCAAAGGTGGATATGATTTGGAAAGATGTATTGAAACATTAGAAGATTACATGAGAGCGTCTGGAATGAATTCTGATCATCGAGTGGAAGGTGATATGCACATATTTTTGATTCAACATGATTTGGGATTGAAGTGGTCTGTTTTTACTGAACAGTTGCTATCTCAGGTCTTCCATAATTTCTTACCTGAAAAAGAACTAACGTTTCAGACCACTGATAACACAGTAATTCTATCTGTCTCACTAGGTTCTGATTTTAATGAACATAATTATCACAACTGAAATTCAATAAATCCTTTGAAATATATCTTATACTATAATGTTCATCGATGAGTTCGTTTGATTCTGTCCCGCAAAAAATTCGTGTAAAACAAATTATGAGAAATTCAATCATTTCAGTTGACTCTTCTGCCACTGTCACTGATGCTGCAAAAATGATGGAAGATGCAGGAGTTGAGACTGTAATAGTCTTGGAAAATAATCTGCCCGTTGGAATTGTAACTGATAGGGATTTTGCAATAAAAATAACTACTCATTCTTATCCAATTAACACTCCTGTTAGAAGAATAATGTCTTCTCCTCTTATCTCCATTGATTCTGATTCTGATTTATGGGAGGCATCTGATTTGATGTCTACTAGAAATGTAAGAAAATTACCTGTTATTGATGATGACAAGGTTGTTGGAATTTTAACGTCTAGTGACTTAGTCAAACATATTGCTGATGACTAGAAATCACGATATCCATGCCAATTTCTTGAATTACTAGTGTGTCGGGTGGGAAAAGATTATTATAATTTGAGCCGTCTTTTTTCATTATTATGGCAACTGAGCAAACACAAAAAATGATCACAGTTACCGCAAAAGCAGCTGAAAAGATCCAAGAATTTATGAAAGAAGAAGCAGAGGCCCCTGAATTCCTTAGAGTATACGTTCAAGGTGGTGGTTGTTCTGGTCTATCATATGGGATGGGTTTTGAAAAAACACCAGAAGAAGATGACCTTGTCTTAGAAGAAAATGGTGTCAAACTTCTAGTTGACAGCTATAGCGTTGATCATTTACAAGGTGCAAACGTAGACTATATTGAAAGCCTAATGGGTTCTGGATTCAAAATTAACAATCCAAATGTTACAAAATCCTGTTCATGCGGTCACTCTTTTAGCACTGAATAAACAATTTCATAATTTTTCATTTTTATCTTCTCATAGCGATTGCTATGAGCCCCTTGTTTCTTGAAAATTTTACTATTTTTGATATTTTTTTGCGATACCCTCATATATCGAAAGCAGAGACCAAAATTATGATAATAAAGGAGATGAACTTATGTCCGGTAAATCAGGAATTGTCAAATATCACGTTAAACTTTCCTATGAAGTCGATGGACTCGTTGAAAGAGCAGATATAATCGGAGCCATCTTTGGCCAAACAGAAGGACTGTTAGGCCCCGAGATGAATCTGAATGAACTGCAACGAGTTTCTAAAGTAGGTCGCATTGAAGTAAATGCAAAATCTACATCAAACACTACAAATGGTGATGCATTAATTCCCATGAGTACTGATATTGATACATGTGCATTAATTGCAGCAGGTATTGAGAGTATTGACAAAGTGGGTCCATTTGATTGTAAATTCAAGTTAGAAGCCATAGATGATGTACGAGCTGCAAAGAAAGATGATATTGTAAGACGCGCTAAAGAAATTAAACAAAAATGGGCAACCAAAACTGTTAGTGAAGGTGAAAGCATGCTAAATGATGTTCATCAAGGTGATGCTGGAAAACTATCCACATATGGTCCATCAAAATTAACATGTAGTTCAGGCCTTACTACTTCCAATTGGGTTATTCTAGTTGAAGGAAGAGCAGATGTAATCAATCTTTTACGAGCTGGATATGATAACGCTCTTGCAATTGAAGGTGCTAAAATCGACGAATCGATAAAAGAATTATGTGATTCAAAGGATACTGTAGTTGCATTCCTTGATGGTGACAGATCTGGTGGATTCATTCTCAAAGAACTCCAATCTCTTGTAACCTTAGACTATGCACTTCAAGCAGATACTGGTGTTGAAGTTGAAGAATTAACCCCACAAAGAATTGATGAAATACTAAGACCTATTGCTGATGAGATTAAAGAGGGAAAACCTGCACCTAAACTAAAAAGTGAAGATGATAAACCTGTAGCTGAAATGGCAGCAAAAATATATCCAAATCTCAATGAAACCCTTGAAGCAGTTGCATTAGACGGTGATCAAAATGAGATTTTCAAAGTTCCAATCAGCGAAGTTGTAAGTAAATTATCATCACAATCAGGAATCAAATATCTTCTATTGGATGGGATTATTACCCAGAGACTTTTAGAAGGCGCTAAAAATGCTGGTGTTGAATGTGTAATTGGTCATAGAGTGGCAAAACTATCAAACTCTGATGGTATGACACTGAAAACATTCGGCGACCTTGGTGTATCTTAGAATATAGATGACTGAACTAAAGATTCAGCACATCCTAACTCTTTCATATTTACTCTCAAAAGGTGCAAAATACAACTATGTTTCTATTACTACATCTTCATTGGGTAAAAACATAAAAAAATCACAACAAGCTGCCTCAAAACATCTCCTTGAATTAGAACAAAATCAATTCATTGAGAGGATAATTAATGGAAGAAACATCTCAGTCAAAATTACTCCAAAAGGATTTTCTGAAATGGTAAAACTCTCTTCAATTTTACAAAAAAGCCTTGATTCTTCACCATCTCATGTTGAACTCAAAGGTACACTAGTTTCTGGAATGGGTGAGGGTGCATATTATATGGGATTGAAAGGTTATACAAAACAATTCGAATCAAAAATAGGTTATGTTCCATATCCTGGAACTCTTAATGTCAAACTAGATCAAAAAATCCATCAAGAAGCAATCAAGCAATTTGAAACTTTTGATGGTGTAAAAATTAAGAGCTTCTCTGATGGAAAAAGAACCTATGGATGGGTCAAATGCTTTAATGCAAAACTGAATAACTCTACAAACTGTGAATTGATAATTTTAGAGCGTACACATCATGATGATTCTATAATCGAATTGATTTCAAAAACTTGTCTGAGAAAAATTGCTAAATTAAAAGATGGCTCTAAAGTGTCAATTAAAATTCCAATAGATTCCTAAATCCCGTGAATGGATTCACCATATTCTTTTTGAATTTTAGAGCTTGAACTTTCAGGTATTGGAGACTGTAACCTTGCAACTATTGCATCAAGCTCAATTTTCTTACATCCTTCTGTAATGAATTTTTCTTGATGAATCTGATCATATCCTAGTGCAATAATTTGTGGTTTGACGTGATTCACTGTTTTGAAAATATCATCTTCCTGACCAATTAAACAAAGATCTACCATTGACAATGAATTCACTAATTCTTGTCTTTGTTCTTGTGAATGCAGTGGTCTTCTTTTCTTCATCTTTACTGCTGTATTATCAGTTGCCACCACTACGACTAGTATGTCTCCTAGCTCTTTTGCTGCATTTAATGTGTAAATGTGACCTGGATGAATAATGTCAAAAACTCCTCCTGCTAAAACTACACATAATGAATTTCTCCCTGCATTTGTGAGTGTTTTTCTATCTTCATTTACTAATTGATTTTTAATTAATTCATCAATTTTTGAATCGATCATGTCTTCAGAAAATATGGTCTTTTTCTTGATTATTTTAGATACCTCTTTTCCTTCAATCTGACATACGTACATGATAGATAAGATGGTTTTTTCACTTTGCTCCAATGTTTCTTCTATTTTTGACCCTCTCTTTAATTCATCGCTAAAAATTACATCTTTGGTTCAAGGCCTTTTGCCAATCTCAATGCATCAACAAGACCATCTGCATAACCAATACTTAATATTGCTACCTCATCTTGATCATCTTCGAGAAATTTTTCTGCATCTTTAACATATAGTTCAGCATTTTCTAAAATAACTTGGAATTCTTTCTGGTCTTTGTATAGGGGCTCTACCTCTTCAAGTGCTTCTCTTACCATTGGGACATATTTTTTCATCATTTGAATTGAAATCTTTTTTGTTTTTTCTGTATTGTCAAATGGTTCGTCTATACATTGACCAAGTATTTTCAATGCATCTGATTCTGTGAAATGCAATCTTCCTGGAATTATTACTGTATGGGGTGGCTTTCCAAAATCTGTTTTCTTTAAACTGGATATTTTTCCTGAAATAATGGACTGATCTTTGAATCCTATCCTTGATGCAACTATGACATATGTTGATGAATCAATTACATTTCTTATTTGCCCTTTTTCAGTTTCTAAGAGTCCATTTAATGCATCCTTTGGATCTAGGAAAAAGTCTTTGTCTTGATTATATTCTAAAAGAAGTACTGTGTGATTTCCCTCTATGATATTTTTGTATATTACATAATATGGAGTTGTCAAAGATTTCATTTCGCTCATAATTGTTGCAATTCTTCCCACTTTGTAAAAATGCAAACCACATTCTCCTATCATGGAAGTAAGTGATGAAGACGCATGAATGGAGTGTGTTTTGATTTTTTCTTCAATGGCTCTTGTTCTTAATTCAATGTGAGTCGTTGCAATGTATGGATCCCCATATGCTAATAATGCCACTTTCTTTTTCTTTGCGTTTTTTAAAATTTCATTGCCATCTTCAACAAGCCATCTTTTTGCCAGTTTGAATTCTCCTTTTGTAGCATTTTTGATCTTTACTAAATCTGATTTTCCAATTGGACTGGTAAATTGCTCCAAATAAACAATATCTGCTTTTGATAAAACATCTAATGCCTCACTTGGAATTGATTTGAATCCAGAAATTCCTAAACCTACAAACCAGAGCATTGCTGAATTTTTCTATCGTGTAGTCTTTTTAAATGCTGTAGTGTTTTCTTGAGAATTTCAATTCCTCTCAAATATTCATCAATTGAGACTTTTTCGTCAATTGTATGGGCTTCATGCGGATCTCCTGGACCATATGTCACTACAGGAATATTCCATTGATTACCTAAAACATTCATGTCTCCTGTACCTGTTTTTCTGATAAGAGTTGGTCTTGAATGTTCTACTTCCATAACTCCAAGAGTAAATGCTCTGACCAATGGGGATGTGTGAGATGCCTCAAATGGCTCTGTTTCATCAAGAATTGAATAAAATGCTTCAACTTCTCTTCCCTGGGCAATTTCTTTGACCAAAGTTGCAATTTTTTGTTCAATGATTTTGCAGTTCATATCTACAGGAATTCTAATGTCAAATGTAGTTTCACAATCTTTTGGTGTCACATTATGACTTGTCCCCCCTTTGATTTCTGTCATGGTAACTGTAAGTAACATTCCTTTGCTTCTATTTTCTTGATTTGCTTCTAATCTGTCTTTGAGTTCTTTTACAAAAATCATTGATTCTTGAATTGCATTTTTTGAAAGCCATGGTGCACTAGCATGAGAACTATCATCCACACTAATTTTGAGATTGATTGCAAGTCTCCCTTTGTATGCAATAGTGACTTGTTTAATTCCACTTGGTTCTCCAAAAACTGCATAATCAATTCCCATCTTTTTCTTTACGAGATTTTTGATTCCTGTGGCATTGCCTTCTTCATCTACAGCTCCTACAAAAAATACGGTTCCGTTGTTGTTTTGAACTGATGCTGCAGCAAACAACATTGCCATTAACGGTGCTTTGGCATCAGATGCACCTCTGCCATACAATGCATCCCCTTCCTTTCTAACTTTGATTTTTCCTGGAACTACATCCATATGTCCACATAACATAATTTTTGGAGAGCCTGAACCTTTCTTTGCTATAATATTTCCCACTTCATCAATCTGGATATCTTCAAAACCTAAATCATCACATTTGTCCGCTAAAAATTCTGCCATTGGTTTTTCACTCAATGATGGCGTGTAAAGTCTGAGTGACTTCTCTAGCATTTTTACTGCAAACCTTGGTGTTATTGTGAAATTGCTGTCCAATTCTTACTTTTCTATATTTAGCGCGTAATCTAGCATTAAGGAAGGAATGTCTACTTCACAAACTCTTACTGTGTTTTTGTATTCTGTTGTATTGTTTACTTCGTGCACTACAAGTCCTTTCTCATCACTTTCCATTAAATCTACACCTACGATATCTCCTTGAATTGCATGTTTTGCCTTGATGCACATTTCCTCCATTTCTTGTGTAACTTTACATGGATCAGCTGTTCCTCCTAATGCCATGTTAGTTTTCCAATGCTTAGAAGAACGATAAATTGCAGCTACAATTTTGTCTCCTACCATAATTGCTCTGATGTCTCTTGGAGGTCTTTTCACAAATTCTTCCAAATAATGAACCTGATAAATTGGATACATGTTTTCTCTACTTTCAATAATTCCTTCAGCTGCATCTCTGTCATTTAATTTTGAAATTAGTCTACCCCAACTACCAACTGTTGGTTTGATTACTTTTGGATATCCTTGTGAATCTAATGCTTGTAAGGCTGCTTCTTTTGAAAATGCTACAGTTGCATCAGGTGTTGGCACTCCGAATTTTTTTAGTAACGTATGTGTAAATAATTTATTTCCTGCAAAAACTCCTGTGTAAAGACAATTGATCACTTTGACACCAATTCCTTCAAGAGCTGCAGTTGAATGAAGATTTCTATAGTAACTAACACATCTTTGAATTACAACTCCATAGTCTTCAGGTTTCTTTTCTAAATCTATTGCCAGTTTCTTACAATCAACCATCTGAATATTGATGTTCTTTTTCTTACCTGCTTCTAGCAGAGCTTTTTCTTCCCAACGGATGGTATCGTAAAGAATGGTAACGTCAGGACTCACTGTCCCCAATCCTCGCCAACCGTTTGGGCAGGCTTTAGATCGAAACCGTTTGAACCTTTAGATAGTTCAAAACTGGCTCCACATTCTGGACATGTTACGATTTCTCCTTCAAGTGCATCACTTGGGACAGAAATATCTGCATCACATTCTTCACATTTTGACATATTATCTCTTCATTATTCCTCTTTATTTATCATTAATTATCTTTTTTTCAAGTCTATCTTCTAATGGGATCTCTATTAGATCACCCATTCTTAGACCCTTTAATCCTGCAGCAACTGCTTTTGCACCTTCATCGTCTTTTTCCAGTCCCAATAATGACATCAAGTATGCTGCACCTGTTTTTCCAGCTAGTTCTCCAAATACTATTCTTCTTCTATTCCCAACTGCTCTAGGAGGAATTGGCTCATAGGCAGCAGGATTCTTAAGAATTGCAGCAAGGTGTGTACCTGCCTTGTGTTTGTATGCTGATGAACCTACAATTGGTT
This sequence comes from Candidatus Nitrosopumilus sp., assembly GCF_029882185.1. Classification (GTDB taxonomy): domain Archaea; phylum Thermoproteota; class Nitrososphaeria; order Nitrososphaerales; family Nitrosopumilaceae; genus Nitrosopumilus. The sequence goes on from NZ_JAOULD010000015.1 coordinate 18,628, forward strand.
TAGAATCATATGGTTTGATTGAGGTGTATTCTTCAATTAATCTAGATAAATCAAGTAACATGTCTAATCTGAAATCATTTGGTGATTTGTAAAGATAGGTTAATGCCACTGCAACTTCAGCAAGTGGAGGAATTCCTGTTCTTTCTCCAATACCATCAATTGTAGTATGAATTTGATCAACTCCTGCATCACATGCTGAAAATGCATTAGCAACTGCAAAACCAATATCGTTATGAACATGTGCATCTAATGGGACATCTACTACTTCTCTTACTTTTTTAACAAAGTTATACATTCCAATTGGACGTAAAATACCAACAGTATCTGGGAGGCTTATTCTGTCTACTCCTGCTTCTTCAATTGCCTTACACACTTTGAGTAAAAATTCTGGCTCTGCTCTACTTCCATCCTCAACTGTAAATCTAATTTTTAATCCATGAGATTTTGCATATTCTACTGTTTCAACTGCTCTCTCAAGTGCTTCTTCTCTTGAAATTCTTAATTTGTCTTTAAGATGAATGTCTGAAATTCCTAAATATGCTGCACACCACTTTGCATCACAATCTAATGAAGTGTCAATGTCTTCTTTTAGTGCTCTACCATGTGAGACAATGTCTGCCTTTAATCCTTGTTTGATTATTGTTTTAGTTGCTTCTTTGTGATCATTTGAAACTACTGGAGAAATTTCAATTTGATCTACTCCGAAATAATCAAGCATCCATGCAATCTGAATTCTTTGTTTGTTTGTAAATGAAACTCCTGGATGCTGCTCTCCCTCTCTAAGTGTACTATCTAAAATTCTGATTTTCTTTGGATTTTTGTCGTATGCATTATACAGATTTGCATAGTGATTCGGATCTTTCATTACAGAAATCGTTGCATTAAATTGATGATATAAACATATTCGTACTAACTTCGTCGGAAATGCACAAAAATGATCCTAATTTAGTTTTTAAATTTAATTACAAAACGAAAGTCGTTTTTAGGCTACCTTTCTCAAAATAATGACAGTGTTAGTGTCTACTACTCCTGGAATCTTCCTTAATGCATCAATGCTGCTATTGATCTCTGCAATGTTTGTAGCACTCATAATTGTTGTAATGTCATATTGACCTGTAATTTCATAAACTGTTTTGACTCCTTCTAATTTTGCAAGCTTTAATGATACTTTGGATGTATCAGTTGCAGAATCCACTGAAACCAAGACAATTGCACTAGTTGCATTCTCTTCTCCAATTTCCAAAGTGAATTTCTTAATTGTTCCACTGTCTACTAGATTTTTTACACGTCTTCTAACTGCTGATTCTGACAGTTTGAGTTTTTTACCTATATCTACAAATGATTCTCTAGAATCTTCTTTTAGATAACCGATGATTTTTTCGTCTACTTTATCTTTGAACATCTCTTTTTTGCTCCTCTTCAGTTAATACGGAATCAAGAGCATGTAAAACTTTTGTTATGTCTTCTTTAGATATTACTAGTGGCGGAAGAATTCTTAGAATATTTCTTCCTGAATACAACATTAAGACTCCTTTTTCCATTAATGCCATTAAAATATCTCTAACTTCAAATTTCATCTCTATTCCAATCATGAGGCCCTTTCCTCTGATTTCTCTTATCATAGTATGTTTTTCTTTTAGTTTTTCTAACCCTTCTCTGAACACCATTCCCATTTTTTCAGAATTTTCAATCATTCCGTCTTCTGTAATTGCTTTGAGTGCTGCAGTTCCTGCTGCACAAGAGATTGGATTGCCTCCAAATGTAGATGAATGCTCTCCTTTGCTTATTGCAGCTAAAATGTCTGGTTTTACCAGAGTTGCCCCCATTGGCACACCGCCTGCAATTCCTTTTGCAAGACACAAAATATCAGGTGTGGTATTCCAATGCTCACATGCCCATAATCGTCCGGTTCTACCTAAACCAGCTTGAATTTCGTCAAAAATTAACACGATTCCTTTTTCATCACAAAGCTTTCTGACTTCTTGCAAAAATCCGTCTGGTGCAACAACAATTCCACTTTCGCCTTGTATTGGTTCTAAAATTACAAATGCAGTGTCTTCATCAATTTTCGAACGCAATGATTCTATATCACCATATGATGCAAATGAAACTTTTTCAACGAGTGGAGCAAAAGCTTTTCTGTATTTTGGATTAAATGTTAATGATAGTGCTCCAAATGATTTTCCATGATAGGAACCTTTCATTGCGACCATTCCTTTTTTGCCTGTAAACTTTCTTGCAAACTTCATTGCAGCTTCGATTGCTTCAGCTCCGCTGTTGTTTAGATGAACTTGCGTTAATCCCTTTGGGGCTAAACCAATCAATGTTTTCAAAAACTCTTCTCTTGTTTTGTTATATAATGAACTATGTACTGTTATGATTTTATCAATTTGTTCTTTTATTGCATCATTAACTCTTTTGTTTTTATGACCAACTAAAGCTACCCCGTATCCTCCCATACAATCAATATACTCTTTTCCATCTATGTCCCAAACATGAGAGCCGACTCCTCTTTCAATTGTTACTGGGAATCTCTGATAGAGATTACCCATGTATTGATCTTCACTCATGTTCAATCACCGTACAATTATCATGTGCAATAGCTGATGATATTGGATTTTTTCTTTGACCATTTCCAATCAAAGCTTCTTTGACTCCCATATCTAATGCTTCAGTGGATGCCAAAATCTTTTTTTCCATTCCTGGTCCAATTTTTGGCCTAATCTCTTTTGCTTCAGCCAATGTTAATTTTTGAACTAGTTTATCGTCCATTAATAATCCATCCACATTTGTGATGAATAATACTTTATCACATCCTACCTTACCTGCTACATATGCTGCTGCTCTGTCTCCGTCAATGTTGAGAAATTCTGATTCTTCACTCATTGCTATGGGTGAAATAACTGGTGTAAGCCCCTGATCTAGGAGGGATTTGATGAATTTTGCATTGACTTCGCGAATTTTTCCAGTATATCCGCCATCAATTGCTTGTTTTCTGCCTTTTTCATTTACAATTAATAATTTCTTTTTTCTATCAGCTTCGATTACTTTGGCATCTACTCCTGAAAGACCAATTGCATTAATGCCGTTTTTCTGAAGCATTTGAACAATTGTTTTGTTAATTCTACCTGACATAACCATAGTGAAAATTTCTGCTGTCTCCTTGTCTGTGTATCTGCTTTTGATACCGCTCGGAGAGGTTACAAATTTTGGTTCTTTTCCTAATTGTTCACATACTTTGGTGACTTCTTTTCCACCGCCATGAACAATAATTATTCCCTCTGTTTCTGCTACTTTTTTAATATCTGAAATTGTTGATGGATGTAAATCGTCTACTACACTTCCGCCGATTTTAATTGTGATCATTTCTAAACTGGAGTGAGTGGGGTGTATCTCAGTCCGTCCATTTCATCAAAACCACACATTACATTCATGTTTTGAATGGCAGAACCTGCTGCACCTTTCATTAAATTATCTGATGCAGACAATGCAATCAATCTGTTATTGTCTTCATCTAAATCAAATCCTATATCACAAAAGTTTGAACCTACTAAGAATTTTGGATCTGGGAATTTGTATAATCCTTTTTTGTCTCTGATCAGTCTGATGAATTTCTCTTCTCCATAAGCTTGACGATATAGTTTCCATAATTCTTTTTCTTCAATATCTTTTTTCAGGAATGTGTGGTTTGTACACAAGATTCCACGAACTACATCTACTGCATGTGGACTCATTGAGACATGAATTTTCTTTCCTGCAATTTCGCTGAGCTCTTGTTCAATTTCACCGGTGTGTCTGTGCTTTGCTGGTTTGTATGGTCTGATTACCCCTGCACGCATTGCATGTGCTGTTCCTGAACCAGAACCTGCACCTGATGAACCAATCTTTGAATCTACTACAATATGTTCAATATCAATAATGTCATTTCGAATTAATGGCGCCAGTGCCAGCATTGATGTTACGGCCATACATCCTGGACAAGAAACAAGTTGTGCTTTTTTGATTTGTTCTCTGTGTAATTCCGGAACTCCGAAAACTGATTTTTCTAAATAATCTGGATGTGGGTGTTTCCAACCATACCATTTATCATATGCTTCTTGATCATGCAATCTGTAATCTGCACTCAAATCAATCACTTTGATTCCTCTGTCGTATAGTGCTTTGACAATTTCAGTCGCTGTTCCATGTGGTACTGCTGTGAAGACCAGATCACATTTGTCAGTTAATTTATCATAATCTAATTCTGAGAATGTGAGATCGGTAAATCCCTTCAAACTTGGTTGGACTCTGTGTAGATATTCCCCTACATGTTGTCGTGATGTGACCATTGCGATCTCGACATCTGGGTGGTTGACAAGAAGACGAAGTGTTTCTCCTCCTACATATCCAGATGCTCCAACAACTCCTACTTTCATGATAAGACCACTTCTAATGTAGTATAATTTATTTTCTTATGTATCTTAGAGCAAATTCTACCATTTCTTTTGGTATATTTCGCTGTGCAACTCTTGATAATCCTTTGAATTCTACTGTGTTGTTTACTTCGTGGATAACTAATCCATTTTTCTCATCTTCCATCATGTCAATTCCTAAAATTCCTCCTCCCATGGCTTTGGATGCTTTAGATGCCATATCTTCCATCTCTTTTGTGATCTCACAAAGCTCTGGATCTGCCCCTAGTGCAATATTTGTCTTAAATCCTCCTGAAGATTTTCTATACATGGCAGCAATTGGCTCATCCCCTACCGTGATAACTCTAATGTCTCTTGGAGGTCTCTTGATTAATTCTTGTAAATAGTAAATTCTATCATGAGGGCTATCTGTAATGTCTCTTATTTCAAAAACTGCCTCCATTGTATCTTTGTCCTTAAGTGGCAATACCCCTCTTCCCCAACTTCCTATGACTGGTTTGATAACTAGGGGGAATCCTACTTTTTCCAAGTTTTCTGTTGCACTTTCACTTGAAAATGAAAAATATGTCTTAGGTGTTGGAATATTGTTCTTTTTCAAAAGCAATGTCATGAACATCTTATTTCCACAAATGTTTGCAACTTCAAATTTGTTTAGTACTGGAATGTCCATGAATTCAAGACTGGCTGTAAAATGGAGTCCTCTAAAATAACTAACACATCTTTCTAAAACAATATCTCCTAAATCATAATCTTCTTTTTTGCTATCTGTATTGATTTGAGTGATCTTTGCATCTAACATCAATACATCGTGACCTAATTCCAATGCTTCTTTTTGTAGCATCTTTTCTTCCGCTCTTAGACGGTCAAAGACAATACAAACTTTTGACATTACTCTCCCCAGTCTTCGCCTACAGTTTCTGCTTGTTTTAGCTCAACATTTGATCCGTCTTTTTTTGCGATTTCAAAGTCAGCACCACAATCAGGACAGGAGACAATTTCTCCTACTGAGGCATCGTCTGGGATGTTTATTGTTGCATCACATTCTGGGCAGTTCATGTTTTTGTTGACCTTTTCTTTTGTAATTTATTAGCTTCTGTTGACTGCATTCCCCATAATTCTACGAATCCTTTGGCTGATCTTTGATCAAATGTTGATTCTGCACCATAAGTTGCGATATCGTGACTGTACAATGAATAACTGGACTTTCTTCCGACTACTCTGATGCTTCCTTTGTATAATTTTAGTTTCACAGTTCCTGAAACTGGTTTTTGCGATGCTTCTATGAATCCATCAAGATCTGTTTTGAGAGGGTCTTGCCAGAGTCCTGAATATGTCAAATATGCCCATTCATCATCAATAATTGATTTGAACTTGTTTTCGTGTTTAGTATGGACCATTTTTTCTAAATCTGCATGTGCTTCAATTAGACAAGTTGCTGCTGGAGTTTCATACACTTCTCTAGATTTGATTCCAACAACTCTGTCTTCTATATGATCAACTATTCCAACACCTGCATTACCTGCTTTTTTGTTAATGTATTCAATTAATTTTACTGGCTCCATTGTGTTGCCATCGACAGCAATTGGGATTCCTTTGTTGAATTTAATTTCCAAGTATGTTGGTTTATCTGGTAAGTTTTTTGTTTTTACCCAAATGAATGCATCCTCAGGTGGTTCATTGTAAGGATCTTCTAAAACTCCTCCTTCAATTGCACGACCCCACAAGTTTTGATCAATACTGAATTTTTTAGCCACTGTATCTATTTCAATTCCATGTTTTTTAGCAAATTTTAATTCTGTATCTCTATCCAAGTTTTTATCTCTAATGGGAGCTATGATTGGAAGATCAGAACCAGAACGTAACGTGATATCAAATCTTACTTGATCATTTCCTTTTCCAGAACAACCATGTGCAAGTGATGTGACTTTTTCTTTTTTTGCAATCTCTAAAACTTTTTGAGCGATTAATGGTCTTGCAAGTGCTGTTGCAAGACAGTATTTTTTTTGATAAAGTGCATTTGCTTTAATTGATGGGAAAATGTAATCTTTGACAAACTCTTTTCTTGCATCAATGTTGTAGTGTTTTTTTACACCAAGCTTTTTTGCTTTTGATGCAATCTTTTTCCAATCGTCTCCTTGCCCAACATCTACTGTAACTGTGATGACGTCCATATCATGTTCGTCTTGAAGATATTTTACAACCACTGAGGTATCGAGTCCTCCTGAAAATGCAAGAATTCCTTTTTGAGTCATAAAACATCTTTTCCGTTATATTTTGGAATTTATCTTTTGTGATGGGATCAAAATCAATTATTTTGAAAAATTTTCTGACTAGCTTGAGCTAAAATTCGATGATTATTTAACCGCCAGATATAACGCTGTTTTATGAAAAGTCATTTGATTATTTCTGCCAGCATTGCAGTTATTCTCATTTCTGTATCTGGAATTGCTCTTAATTCTGAAAATTCTTTGAATGAAAATAAAATACGTATCGCATATTTTCCAAACATTGGCCATGCAATCCCGATAGTTGGAATTGAAAAAGGGTTTTTTGAAGCAAGTATAGGAAACACCACAAAGATAGAAACCCGAGTTTTTGATAGTGGACCTCAGGCAATCGAATCACTTTTTGCCAATTCGATTGATGTTGCATATGTGGGTCCTGGCCCTGCAATAAACGGATTTCTAAATTCAGAAAATCACAATGTGAAGATTCTTGCAGGAGCTGCAAGTGGTGGTGCAAGCTTTATTGTTCATCCTTTATCTGAAATAAACATTGCGTCTGATTTCGCAGGAAAAAAAATTGCCGCTCCTCAAATTGGAAACACACAAGATGTATCCTTGAGAAATTATTTGTCAGAAAATGGACTCAAACCAGCTGAAAAAGGTGGCTCTGTAATTATTTATAATATTCCAAACCCTGACATTTACACATTGTTTGTTAAGGGTGATATTGATGGTGCTTGGGTAGCGGAACCTTGGGCTACTATCTTAGAATATGAGTTGGATGGAAAACGATTGTTTCATGAAGAAGAATTATGGCCAAACAATGAGTTTGCATCTGTTCTTTTAATTGGCAATACAAATTTTGCAGAAAAAAACCCCACAATAATTAAAAATTTGTTGAAATCTAATAGCGACATTGCAGATTGGATTAATCAAAATCCTATGGAAACTAGAATTATTTTTAATAATTTTTTAAATTCTCATTTGGGCCAATCCTTATCTGATGATGTTGTAGATATTGCATTATCAAATCTTGTAATCACTGATGATCCTTTATCTGATTCTGTTCATTCATTTGCTGAGAAAGCAGATGCCTTAGGTTATCTTGGAAGAAATGGATATGATTTGTCTGGTATTTTTTACTACTTTGATACAAATTCTATCAATGGAAATGATACTACATGACCAAACTTGAGGCAAAAAATATTGTAAAATATTTCAGTCATGATTCTCACAAACTCAAAGCATTAGGTGGTGTGAATCTCAAAGTTGAGGCAGGAGACTTTGTGTGCTTGGTAGGTCCATCAGGTTGTGGCAAATCTACCTTTTTACGCATAGTTGCAGGTCTGGAAAAGCCTGACGATGGTCAAATCTTGTTTGACGGTCATATGGTTTCAGAGACAGGTCCAGAGAGGATTATGGTGTTTCAGGAAGGGGCATTATTTCCATGGCTTAAGGTTCAGGATAATGTGGAATTTGGATTAAAGATGGCAGGTATTCCAAAAGAAGAGCGTGCCAAAATATCTCATCGGTATTTGGATATGATGCAATTGACCAAGTTTGCAGATTCCTATACTTATCAACTATCAACTGGAATGAAGCAGCGTGTTGCAATTGCAAGAGCACTTGTAATGGATCCTGACGTATTGTTAATGGATGAGCCTTTTGCTGCACTTGATGCACAGACCCGTGATTTACTATTAGTTGAAATGCAATTAATTTGGGAGAAAACAAAAAAGACAATTTTGTTTGTAACTCATAGTGTTTCAGAAGCTGCAGTACTTGGAACCAAAGTTGCAATTTTCAGTAATCGCCCATCTGTAATTAAAAAAGAAGTTGACAATAATTTTCCAAGACCTAGAATAACTGAAGATGAATCATTGCTGAAATTTCAGCAAGACATCTTGGCAGAACTTAGACCCGAGGTAAAAAAAAGTAAAGAGTAACAATCATGGCAAAAAATTACACGTTTCATAGAATTGCATTTTATATTGGAATAGTAGCAGTTTGGCAAATCATTGCAATGCTTGGAGTTTGGCCTGAAAACATTTTCCCATCTCCATATGAGGTTGCAGAAGATTTGGCATATGGTGCAGCTGATGGTAGTTTGTTGTATGGAATAGCAACTAGTGTGTGGAGATTATCTATTGGTTTGGCAATTGCAATTGGTGGAGGAATTGTACTTGGAATATTTATGGCAAGAGTTGAGGTGATTAACCAAACTGTCGGTTCTCTAGTTCTGGGTTTACAATCAATTCCTTCTATTGCTTGGGTGCCTTTGGCAATACTTTGGTTTGGTTTAACTGATGGGGGGATAGTTTTTGTCACTGCAATTGGCGCTATTTTTGCAGTAACAATCAACACCTATACTGGAGTCAAAAACATCAATCCTCATTTTATTGAGGCAGCCAGAAACATGGGTGCAAAGGGCAGCCAGTTGATCACTTCGGTTTTGATTCCAGCAGCTTTTCCATACATGATTTCTGGCTTTAAACAAGGCTGGGCTTTTGCATGGAGGGGTGTAATTGGTGCTGAAATCTTGTTTTCATTCCTGGGATTGGGCTTTTTGCTTAATACTGGTCGTTCTCTAAATGATGTTTCGCAAGTCATTGGAATAATGATTGTGATCATGGGAATCGGTCTGGCAGTTGATGGTGTGATTTTCAAGAGATTGGAAAACAAAGTAATGTCTCGTTGGGGTTTGAGATAATTTTTTTATTAAAATTATTGTTTGTTATTTAATAAATAATACCATCTTATTGTACGATCATCGGCTTTGTTATTATCATAATTACTTATATTCCCAATGTGTGTGAATCTCTCAATAACTTATGAAACGAACACAAACAATGCTAATAACGACAGTTATACTTTCAATTGCATTGACATCTGTTTTTGCATTTGATTTTAAAAACAACAACGCTGACACTTTAGATACTCAAATTCCATTTGCAGCTGAAGCAAAACCTGGTGATCAACATAATATCACGATGGAGGCTGTAGCAATGCCTGATGGTTTGTATGCATACAGAATGGTGTCATACAATATCAATGGTGGTGATGACTTGGTCGGAACTCAATATTCTGGCAAACCCTCAATCCCAGGACCTACACTCATTTTGACTGAAGGTGATGAGGCAAATGTTACTCTTATCAACAGTGCTTGTGAAAACAACTTTGTTGATGGTCCATCACACCCACTCGGTGTACCAACATTTTCTGAAACATCTCTGCTAGGAATTCATGTACATGGTGTTCATTATGACATTAGTGATGATGCAACATATTCAAGAATGAACATGGCAGAAAGTTCAGGAGCTCAATGTGGTGGTGATATTGAATATAGTTGGATAGCTGCTCCAGGAACCGCCGGTGCGTGGCCATACCATGATCATATGTTTTCCATCAACGAAGTTGGTGCAGAAGAATTAGGTCTATTTGGCACTGTGATCATTAATCCTGCTAATGGTAAGGTTAATGGTCTGGTAGATGATCAAACCGGAGAAGTAAAACAAGTCAATATTGACAAAATTGAAAAAGAATTTGTTCTATGGATGGTTTCATCTGAAACTCTTGGTAGAAGTATTTTCTATGGAAATGAAATTGATTATGATACTTCTGACTATTCTGGTGATTCTGGAATTAGAGAAACAGCCCTTTGGACAAATCCAAATCTAGTTGCAACCGATGGCAAAATTTACCGATTCCATGTAATGGGATTAGGTGATGAAGTTCATGCATTTCATTTACATGGACACAGATGGACTGAAGACATTCATAAAAAAGCGTCTGAAGAGGATATCATCGATGTAAAGGAAATTGTTCCATTACAACGTCATACTTTCCTTGTTCAAGCAAGTGATAATGATGCTGCAGATTCAACTCATGATGATCCTGAAGGATGGATGTATCATTGTCACATAACAGATCACATGGAACAGGGAATGTCTGGAATGATGAATGTCTTACCAGAATACCAAAGTGATGATCTTCCAGTAATCGGTGCAACATTCACTTTAAGTGATGAACCAGGACTCTGGATGAAAACACTTGATGCAGGTATTGCTGATGAATTAGATAACTATCTTGCAGATAAAATTGGTCTTCAAATAGATGCAAAAGACGGTACAGGATTCCCACTAGGTTACATTAGTGATGCTCTAGAAGCAGCTGTACCGGGTGCAGGAACTGATTTCTCTAATTCAGAAGGACGTTCTCTTGCAGTAATTAATCTTGGTGAAACAGTCAACTTTGGAATGAAAGATTCACAAACAAAACACACAATCACCACATTGATTTATCCTCAGGGTGCTGAACTTTTGGGTGGGAATGGAATTCTAAATGCTGTTCCTGGTCTAAGTCACTTTGATCAACAATTAGGAATTAGAGGTTCTACTCTTTTGACTGATAAATCTGGTGTTCCAACGGGATTAGATGAACCTGGACTGTATGTCTTTGTATGTAAAATACATCCTTACATGTTCAGTGCAGTAATCGTAGATGATCCTGAAACTAATCTTTACATCGAAGGAGATCTTAACAAACCATTCCCATTACTTGACTTGTCTGAAAACCTTGTGGTTTTAACAAGAACTGGTACTGGTGTTGAATTTGGTGAATTAGGTACTACTTTCCCAACAGTTGTTCCACCTACCCATGATCTTGCAAAATCACTTCTCACAACATTCTATGTGATAACTGATCCAAACAATTGGAGAGATTATCAACAAGATGATTGGAACATCAATTTGCCACCTGTATTGGTCACTACTAATACAGAAGAATTGGCAGTTGCATTGCCTTACAGTACTGCAACAACACAATTTGCTGCAGGCGTATTGGGATTGACAAATTCTACAGGTAATGGACCAACACTTGCTCAAATCGCAGGTCTTGAAATGGATAAGGTTATTCCAAATCCTGAAGTAGAGGATCCTGAAATTGATGGAATTGGTGAGGTTTGGGTAAATACCCAATTTGAGACAACACTAAACAAGAATCATCCTGGAACTCCATCAGATAAACCAGGTACAATTACTGTAATTGACACAGGCAAATGGAATATTGAAAGGAAGATTGCACTTCCTGAAATCAATATGAATCACCCACACAACATGTGGACTGACACCAAAAACGAAGTGATCTATCAGACACAATGGTTTGGAAATGAAATGGCAGTAATTGATAGAGAAAGCGGTGAATTAATCAAAGAAGTGTTCACTGGACAATCTCCATCACATGTCATGACCTCTCCAGCTACTGATAGTATCTATATCGCTGTAAATGGTGAAGAAACTGTAAACGAATTTGATTCTGTCACATATGAGATGACAAGACAACTTTCAACAGGATTCCGTTCACATCCTCATGGTCATTGGGTAAGTAGCTCTGGTCAATATCTTGTAACTCCTGACTTTATTGGACTGAAAGCATCAATTCTTGATCTTGAATCTGGTTCTGCAATTAGTTCAGACAATGTTTTGTTTGGACCTATTGCAACTGGTATGAAAGGTGACGAATCTGTATTCTATACTGCTGACTTCTTGGGCAATTCAATGACTGCAATAGATCCATCTGATGGTGAAATTCTCAGTAACATTGATTGGCTAGACCATGGACTAATAGGACTTCCTATTCAAACACCTATCAGTCCAGATGATCAATACATGGTAACAGCACTCACACTTGGTGGAAAAATCGGTGTAGTGGATGTTTCTTCATCTAATCCTGAAGATCATTTTGTTACTGCAATCTTAGATTGTGATCCTGGATGTCATGGTGTACAGTGGGGAGCTAAAGATGGCGGTGGATACTATGCATATGTATCCAGCAAATTCTCAAATGTCATGATAGTGGTGGATCCTAACCCTGATGACGATGTTGAAACAGATGATGCAGAAATTGCTGGAAGAGTACTTCTTGCAGACAATGATGCTGATTCTGATGACCGAGTCATTGGATATGAGGGATTTGGAGGACAAGGTGTTCTTGCAATTCCTAATGTCTATGAAGGTTGGATTCAAAACACTGTAGATACTTGTGATGTGCCTGGAAATGGTAACGGTCCTTGTGGTAAAGAAATCAAAGATTTCTTAAAAGACCTAACTAACGACCAACAAGATCCCCTAGATTAAGTATAACTTCAAACTTTTCTTTTTCTTTTTTTATTTTCTAATCTTTAGTGATACCACAAATGCGCATATGATTACTATGATTGCAAAATACATCACTGCAGTATAATCAAACAAAAATGCAATACTTCCTGCTATTACTGGGCCAACTACTGTTGCAATTGATATTGTAGAGCTGAAAATCCCCGTTGATGTTGAACGTGGATTGTTTTCCATCAGGTGGAAATTTCCACCAATAAACAAAAATGCCCATGTTGCACCAACAAGTGACATAAACGGCATTGCCATCCACCAGTCTGTAATTACTGCTAACCCAACAAATACAAATGTTGTAAATCCTATACCGATTTGAAACTTTGCTACATTTGATAGGTGAATCTTGCTTGCCATAACATTCATCAAAATAAAAGCAGTCAATGTGTTTGCAACATACACAATTGATATTTGATAAAGTTCTGCACCTAATTTTTCCATTAACATTATTGGAAGAATTGTCCAAACTGCTGCTGCCCCAATATGTCTTAGTAACAATGATGAAAAGAGAAACTTGTTTTTTAAAATTACATTTTTTGTAGTTCCAGGTGTTAGTTCTTTTACCTGTTGCGGGTTTGGCAATTTGATTGTGAATAACAATCCAATCACAAATGAAGCAGCACTAATCAAGAAAATCAATCTCAGATCATTTGCAATTCCTGCAGCTGCAATTCCGGCAAGCCATCCCAATGCATGAAACGAAATTACAGTTGCTGCTCTCTTTTTGTCAATATTTGCCTCGTAGGTATATGCAATCATTGCAGGAATCATAATTCCGCTTGCAACCCCTGCAGCAATTCTGACTAGGAAAAACATGCCAAGGTCGTCTGCAAAATAATGCAATCCGAATGTAATTGCGCACCCAATAAAGCCAATTCTGATGAATTTGAGCCTGGTTCCTTTCTTATCTGAGTGCCTTCCAAAATAAATTTCAGATAAAATCTGGGCAAAACTAAATGATGCTACTAAAAGTCCAATCTCAAATACTGATTCTGTAACGCCTCTTGCTATGATAGGCATAAACACAAAGATTATGGAAATTCCAGCATGTTGAAAAAAAGTGGCACTACGAACTAGATTGTTTACTTGAGACTTTTGCATAAATATACAAAATTATCTTTAACCTAATTTCAATATACGTATCAATCACATCTTTCTGCAGTTTTTCTGAAAAGAGTTAAACTGTCCAGTATTACTTTGAAATCAGATTGACAGAAAAAGAATCTTTTCTTGATGCAATGAAAAATCGTATTCTGTTGTTTGACGGTGCAATGGGAACTGAAATTCAAAGACATGATCCTAAACCTGAAGACTTTCCAAATAATCAAGACGGGTTTAACGATGGCTTAGTTATTACTCATCCTGAATGGATTAAACAAATTCATAGAAATTATTTAGATGCTGGTGCTGATTGTATTGAAACTAATTCTTTTGGTTCAAATAAAATTAAACTTGATGAATATGGTTTTGGTGATCAAACAGTAGAGTTTAACAAGAAAATTGCTACTTTGGCATCTGAAGTATGCAATGAGTATACTGACAAACCTCGGTATGTGATTGGCTCTATGGGTCCTACTGGATACCTTCCAAGTTCAAATGATCCTGATTTGGGCCAAAAACCTTTGGATGAAATTAGAGAAGCATTTGAGTTGCAATCTGAAGGATTGATTCTTGGAGGCGTTGATGCATTACTCATTGAAACCAGCCAGGATATTCTTGAAGTAAAATTGGTAATTGAGGCATGTCACAATGCCATGAAAAAAACTGGCAAAAAAGTCCCAATAATTGCAAACACTACTTTAGATCAATATGGTAAGATGTTGCTTGGTACAAACATCCAAGCTGCATATACAACAGTATCTGACATGGGAATCGACGTATTTGGATTAAACTGTTCTACTGGACCAATTGAGATGACTCCGAGTGTTAGATGGCTAGATGAACAAAATGAACATAGTGTATTGGTTGTTCCAAACGCTGGCATGCCTGAAAATGATGGAGGTCAAGCAGTTTACAAGATGACTCCTGAAAAAATGGGTGCAGCTTTAGGTGATTTTCTAAATGAATTCAAAAAAGTCCGAATTATTGGCGGTTGTTGTGGAACAAATCCTGAGCACATCAAAGCATTAAGGAAGGTAATTGACGAAAAAGCTAATTCTATCAAGGGTTAAGTATTTACAAAAACAGATGTGATTTTACTACATTGACAGTTCCTAGAGTAAGTTCAGCATTGAAGGCAGTTGATCTAAAACAAATCCCACCACCTCTGATAATTGGAGAAAGAATTAACACTCAGGGTTCTCGTAAAGCAAAGAAACTAGTTCTTGCTGATGATTATGATGGATTAGTTGATTTGGGTAGAATCCAAGTTGAGGATGGAGCTCACTGTC
>NZ_JAOULD010000047.1 GCF_029882185.1 Candidatus Nitrosopumilus sp.
TATAGTAAACAAGATTAATCCAAGAGAAATTTTCAATAAAGAATCAGCATTAGAAAATTTGGCGTGTTTTTTCGAATAAAGTTCCTTTACTGCAAAATTATTCATTTGTAATTTAGACTCCCAAATCGACGTTAAAAATGAAGAGACGATAATAAATCACGTAAAAGTCAAGCTTTTTTGGTTATTTTTATAGTTCAGGCAGAAGTTCTACTAAATTACGCCACGTAGAATCTGAATAATCTTTTCAGCAATTACATTTGCTGCTAAAGATTGAGCCTCTTTTGTTTGAGCACCGATGTGCGGAGTCAAAATTACATTGTCTAGCTCAGCCAACTTTGTTCCAATGGCAGGTTCTTTTTCAAATACATCCAAAGCAGCACCACCCAGAGTACCATTTTTGAGTGCATTGTAAAGGGCATCCTCATCAACAACACCACCTCTTGAGGTATTGATGATTTTTGCAGTCTTTTTCATAGTTGACATTTTTTCAGCATCAAGAAGATGATATGTAGAATCTAAAAGTGGAACATGTATCGATACATAATCAGAACTTTGTAAAAGAGTATTCAAATCAGCTTTCATCAGACCGACTTCTTTTGCAAATTCTTCATCAATTGGAACTACATCATACCCAATAATGTTCATGTTTAATGCACGTGCTAATCTTCCCAATCTTTTTCCAATATTTCCTAAACCAATAATTCCCAAATATTTTCCACGAAGTTCTGTTCCTTTGAGTTCTTTTTTGAGCCATTTTTCATTTCTTATCGCTCGATCACCTCTTGTAGTTTGTCTTGCTAATGATAACATTAGACCTAAAACCAATTCTGCAACGGCATTCATTGCTCCTTCTACAGCATTGATTACACGGATGTTTTTTGCTTTTGCAGATTCTTGATCAACATTATCTAATCCAACTCCAACTCTGGCAATAATTTTGCAATTATCAGCTTTGTCAATCATCTCTTTTGTGATGGTGGTTCTACTTCTAACAATGACAATGTTAAAAGAAGAAATCTTTTCAAGAATTTGTTCAGGAGATATTTCAGGTTCATATGAAACTTTTAATCCGTTATCAATCAAAATTTTATTCAATATAGGATCGACTTCATCACAGATCAGTACAGAGTCTTCAAATCCCATATGGAAAGAAAATGATCAACGGAATATAATTCATTAAGAAAATAAAAAGAAAAAAAGATGTTAAAAGATCAAGAAGTAAGGATTTCTGCCACTACAGGAATTACTTCCCATAATGCGACATAATCGCCACTTGCTTGCATTTCAGAAGCTACTTCATCAGTCATTAAACCGTGAATGTTTAGTGCAGGATGAGCAATACTGTTTGCTCCCATTGGTGGGACAGCATCACTTGGATTGCCTAAAGCGTATGCATAAGATGCTACTGGTGCTTGGATAACTCCTTTCTCAACTAGAACTGGGTTCAAGCCGAATGGGTCACCTGCTACAAAGACTGTAGCTGCGCCAGTGTAAATTGCTGCATAATCATGGTTTACTGCTGCATATGCACCTGGTTCATCAAAGACCAAATCAACAATCATTCCTTGTGAGCCACCGAGTAACCATGTCTCAGTTGCTGCAGATTGTACTCTGTTACCTTGGACAACTCTATCCAAGATTTCTCCAACAATGTGGAAGAAAACTGGTTCGTCACCTTGGTTTTCAATAAAGAGTCTCACGTGTTGATCATTTTCAACAAACAAGAGTTGTGATTGGTATTGCTTGTGTTCAAGTCCATTCCAGGGTTGTGCAACAAAGATGTTCTTCTTTACATCGCCATTGACGAGTAAGTTATGAGCCATGTTTGGTACGTAACCAAATTGCATTCCATTAACAACTGTTGCAGTGTTATGATGTTTGAACATTGCTCCTGCATCATAGTTACCTTCAGGTGTTAGGTACAATTGATTGTATTGGAGTTGGAACTCTAATGCATCTGCATCATAGAATTGTCTGTCAAGAGATACTTTACCTGCTGGATTTACTTTGGTCTTCTCTACCATTAATTTCTTGTATCCATTAACTGGATCAACGATTGCAATTCCGTACATGCCGGAAAGAACGTGTTGGTCCATGCCAATTAGTTTGACACCAGAACAATGGTATTTGAAGACACCTGCAGATTCAGCAATGTAACAGTACTGACTTGTTTCACCAGGATTAACTGATTCAAAGTTTGATGCGGACATTTGTGATGCGTGCATGTCGTTACCGTGTCCAGTAACTTCATCGTCTGGAATTGTAAGTGTCATTTTTACAACGTCACCTTGTGTAACTCTTAGTGTTGGTCCTGGGACTTGTTCACTAAAGGTCATGGCGTTGTAGGTTTTTCCTCCCATGATTGGAAGTTCAACACTTACACCAGTCAAATTGAACTCAACTACGTTTCGTCCAGTTTGTTCAAGTGCGCCACAATCAGTTTCTGCGAATGCTTGAGGCATTACAAGCTGTAAACCACCCATATTTCTGATCTGATCCATGACATTAACATCTAGTTTGGATGAGTCAAGGGATTGACCAGCAATCTGGGTTTGTGTGTATGTGCTTCCGAATAAGGTTGCTCCCATTACAGCTACTGCTGCAATAGTAAAGAGCATACTAACACGCTTATTCATAAAGCAACGCACTAGAGATTCCTATATAATAATTCCCATTAATGGTCCAGAAATTTTGAAATGAACTGAAAAAGAATCAATAATGGGTGAAAATTCAGTATAATCAGCATGGAATTTAGATTAGATCAAGATTCACTTGGAAAAGTTAAAATCCCATCTGACGCATATTATGGAGCATTTACGGGCAGAGCCATTAAACAGTATCACGTAACTGGGAATAAAAGCCATGAAAATCTGATAAAGTCATTTGTGATGATAAAGCGGTCTGCAGCAGTTGCAAATATGAAGACAAAGGCAATAGATGCAAAGAGAGGAAAAGCAATTGTTTCAGCATGTGATAAAATCTTGTCGGGAAAACATGTAGACCAATTTGTAGTAGACATGATAAATTCTGGGGCAGGTACTGCATTTAACATGAATTCAAACGAAGTGATTTCAAATGTGGCACTAGAAATACTTCATAAAAAGAAAGGACAGTACGAATTCCTACATCCAAATGATCATGTCAACATGTCACAATCAAGTAACGACACATATCCTACTGCAATGCATGTTGCAATTCTAATGAATCTCAAAGAGACAATCCCTGCCATAGATATTTTGATAAAATCATTATCTAAAAAAGCAAAAGAATTTTCATCATTCAAGAAAATTGGAAGGACTCATCTAATGGATGCATTACCAGTCACATTGGGGAGTGAATTTGCAGCATATATTACATCAATCACTAAAGCAAGAAAAGAAATCATTGATGCACAAAAAGAGTTGCAAAGTGTTGCATTAGGTGGAACTGCAGTAGGTTCTGGAGCTAATACACCAAAAGGATATAGAAAAATTGCAATATTAGAATTAGCAAAAATTTCAAAGTTATCATTAAAACCAGAAATAGATATGCAACATGGTTTGCAAAGTAAATTTGCAGTTGCAAATTTGTCAGGGGCTCTACGAAATTTGGCAATAGAGATTGGAAAAATTGCAAACGACATAAGATTGATGGCATCAGGTCCAATTGCAGGATTAGCAGAACTAGGAATTCCTGCAGTTCATGCAGGCTCATCCATAATGCCAGGAAAAGTAAATCCATCTTTAGCAGAATGTATGAACATGGTTTGTTTCAACATCATTGGAAACGATACAGCCGTTTCATGTGCAGCTCAGGGAGGACAGTTTGAGCTAAATGTCATGCTGCCTGGAATGTTAAAGTGTATGTTAGAATCAACAGACATGATAAAGAATTTCTTGCCAATATTTTCTGCAAATTTGATTGATGGGTTAACTGCTAACAAAGATAAATTACGTGAAGATATTGAGAACAGCCCGGTAATTGTCACATTGTTAACACCAAAGATAGGATATCTAAAATCAGCAGAGCTTTTCAAAGAGTCACTGAAAACTGGAAAAACCATCAGAGAACTTGTTGTCTCAAAGAAATTGATGAGTAACAAAGAGATCGATTCATTATTTGGATAGATCATGGCAAAGATTTTCGTAGAAGCCTACGGATGTTCTGCAAGCTTTGCAGATTCTGAGATGATTTCAGGATTAATCCTAAACGGAGGTCATACAATTACAGATAATTCAGAAGAATCTGATCTAAATATTGTAGTAACATGTTCAGTCAAAGATTCTACTGCTAACAAAATGATGTATAGAATTAATTCATTAAAATCAAAACCACTTATTGTAGCAGGCTGTCTTCCAAAAGCTGAAAAAGAAAATGTTGAAAAATTTTCAGAAAATGCCAGTTTGTTAGGTCCAAATTCATTAGGAAAAACGCTCCAAGTCATCAACACAACATTGAGAGGTCAAAAACAAATTGCGTTGGAAGATTCAGACTTGTCCAAAGTAGGACTTCCCAAAGTCAGACTTAATCCATCAGTAGGAATTGTGGAGATTGCAAGTGGATGTATGAGTGAATGTACTTTTTGTCAAACCAAACTATCCAAAGGAGATCTGTCAAGTTACAGATTGGGAGACATTGTCAGACAAGTCAAGACCGAAATTAAAGAAGGATGTAAAGAAGTATGGTTGACATCTACAGATAATGGGTGTTATGGATTGGATATTGGAACAGATTTGCCAACTCTGGTAAATGCAGTTTCAGAAATTCCTGGAGATTTTATGATTAGAGTCGGAATGATGAATCCAATGTACATGCCAAGAATAAAAGAAAAACTAATTGATTCTTATAGCAATGAAAAAGTTTTCAAATTTTTACACATTCCAGTTCAAAGTGGAAGTGACAAAGTCCTAAATGATATGAAGCGAGGCCATACATCTGGGACATATAAAGAAATTGTTAATAAAATAAAAGAAAGGTTTGCAGACTTCACTATTTCCACAGACATCATTGTTGGATTTCCTTCAGAAACTGAAGAAGAATTCCAAAAAACAATCTCATTGCTTGATGAAACAAAACCAGATGTGGTAAACCTATCAAAGTATAGTGCAAGGCCTGGAACAGAAGCAGCTGAATGGAAACAAATTGATGCATCTGAAGTTAAACGAAGAACCAAGCTAATTTTTGAACAGATCAGTAAACTATCTATGGAAAGTAATCAAAAATGGATCGGTTGGAAAGGCAAAGTCCTATTTGATGAGATGACAGATGAGGGAATAAAAGGTAGAAACTTTGCCTACAAACCCATAGCAGTTGAGGATGATGTAGAATTAGGCCAGTCATACATAGTTGAAATTACCGATGCCACAGTAAAGAGACTGGTTGGGAAGATCGCAAGCTAATTTTTTTCGATCTAAAATTTGATTAAAAAAACGTAAGAAGGTTTTTTATCTAAATCAGAAAATAAGATCAGAAATGAGTTTCCAAGTTAAAGAACCAGTTTTGATCATAGGCATTGGAGGCGTAGGCTCAAAATTAGCACTGCAAGCAAAAGAGTCACTAAATTCAGATTGCATGGTAATTAGTAATGACAAAAAGGACTTGTCACAAGAAAGCCTATCAATACACGTTTCAACAGATTCCGTTGTCAACCCATCTGTTCAGTTAATCAGAGGCTCAACTTACAAAGTTGAAGATGAAATTAAATCAAAAATTTCAGGGTATTCTACAGTTATCTTAATGAGTAATTTAGCAGGCAAAGCAGGCTCAGCCATGGCTCCGGTCATATCTGAAATATGTAAAAAATCAGATGCAGGTTTGATTTCATTTGCAATTATGCCTTTCAAGTATGAAAAAGACAGAATTTTCAATTCAGGAGTATCCCTAAAAAGAGTCAGAGAGAATTCAGAGTGTACTGTTGTGTTAGATAATGACTCATTGTTAGAAAGTAATCCAGATTTGAGTCCAAAATCATGCTATGAAATTGCAAATTCTGCAATGATGCATGTAATAGAATCACTAGGCACATCAGAGATATCATCTGAGACCAATGTCATCTCTACTAGTAAGAATGGACAAAATATCGAAGATTCACTCAGAGATTCACTAAAAATGCTATATGGTAATGCACCCCCAAATTCTGTTAAACGTTCAATGTTGTATGTAGTTGGAGGTAATAATATTCCTGTAGGAGTAATTAATTCAATTACAAATCTTACTGCAGGAATTGTTAATGAAAGTAATTCACAAATTGATATGACTTCAGAATCAGAAGATTCCAAAGTTGTAATGCTATCATCGATTCAAGGAATGACAAAGTTTGACAGTTATGATCCATTAGGAATGATTCCACATGAAAACACTCTTGATTGGTCAACACCAGATTGCAGTATTGATTGTGAATTAGATTTATACCAATTAGAGTAAACTGATTGTTTTAAAATTATAATTTTTTGAAAAGAATTAATCTTTCTTTGGTGCTTCTTTAGATGGTTCTTCTTTCTTTGGTGCTTCTTTAGATGGTTCTTCTTTCTTTGGTGCTTCTTTAGATGGTTCTTCTTTCTTTGGTGCTTCTTTAGTTGGTTCTACCTTATCAGAAACTTTTTTGGTTTCTTTTTCAGGAGAAACTTTGGTTTCTACTTCTTCATCATATCTTGAAACAAGAACATAACCTTCTTCGGTTTTGCTCATTCTAACTCTAACTTTTCTTGGAGGACTTCTAACTCCTTTTGCCCAAACCTCATGTGCTAATTCTTCCTCAATTTTTATTGTTTCAACTTTCATATGATGTTGAGCAAATTCTCTAATTATGTTAATTGCTCTAACAGCCCTATGTTGGGATTGAGAAAGTTTAACTTTACCTAAATTAATTGTGTAAACTCGTTCTAATTCTTGAGACATCTATCCTACCTCCACATCAGTTGATCTCCAAGCTCTACGTTTTGGATTTGTTCTTACATTTCTCTTAGTTTTGAGAATAATCCATGCAGGTACTGCCGAAGTCTGTCTAGTCTTTTTGAGTAGACGGATTTTCCTTGGAGAGGACTTGCGTGCAGCCATAGATTTTCAGGCACGAAGAGCTCTTTTTAAATGAATCTCAGGATTTTAGGCAACTGTGAATCTGTTTTAGGATTCGAGCAGATGCGCCCCATACAATTTGATTCTCATATTCAAAAGTATACATCTCCTGAATTCGATTATGAGATGGATCAGGATCTTTTACCTCAGTTTTTAAAAAGGATTCTAGAGGAATATGAAAAATTTTTTCAACTTCAGCATTGGCAGAAAGTGAGGGGATTTTATCAACTATTGCAATGAAAGGCAAAATCAAAAAACCAGAATTCAGAGTTATCACAGGATCTAGTTGTCCAATCACTTGGTCTCTAGAAATTGTCAGTCCTATCTCCTCATTAGTTTCACGCAATGCAGTTTCTAACAAATCAGAATCATCAGGATCCAATTTCCCACCAGGAAATGAAATCTCACCAGCATGGAATTTCATATCTTTTGGTTTTTCAGTCATTACAACTAGTGGTTCATCGCCATAAATTACAACAAGGATTGATGCCAAACGATACTTGTCACTATGTTCTAACAAAGGATCAATAGGAGTAGAGAGAAGTGATTTTAAATCATCTAAAAGCATCATAATTCTTTCCTATTATTCCATATGGGTTTTGATATTCAAAGGTTTTAACCCAGAAGAAAAGAAATGAAAATATGACAATCAGGTATGAAGCCAATCCTCCAAAAATTTTACCGGATGTGAATACTAATGAGTCAATTCAAAAATTTGTTGAAAAGATAAAAATCATTTCAAAGAAATGTGATGCCATACATCTAACTGAAAACGTGTTAGGATTTCAAAGAGTTTCACCAATCAAGGTTGGAAAAATTATCAGAGAAAAAATTCCAGATTTACCAATTACCATCAGTCTCAGAGTCAGAGATAAAAGTGAAAGTGAGATTTTAAGATTTGTCAATAAGTGTATTTCCATGGGATTCTCAGGAATTTTGATTTTGATGGGAGATCCGTCACAAACAGGAAAAAAAGATTCAGGCCAAATTCCAAGTTTGACTGTAAAAAGATTAAGAGAGCAAGGAGTGGATTCTAAAATTGATTTATATCTTTCAATATCAAACAAGCCTGATTTTTCAAAAATCGGAAAAAAACTAGAAGCAAAGCCCAAAGGATTCATGACTCAAGTTATTCAAAATATAGACCAAGTTGAAGAACTATATGAAAATCTCAAAGGTTTTTCAATAATTCCAATACTGCTGTATCCATCTCCAAAAAATGAAAAATCTGCAGAGTTTCTGAATTTAGATTTAGCATCATATAGCAAAGAATTTGAAGGATTATTGGAAAAAACACAAAACATTACAGGAGATGTTTTACTTACTTCTCCAAGTGACTTTAATGGACTGGATAAATTTTTAGAAAAATATACCAATTAAAGCACAAAATATTTTGCATTAGGATGATGAACAACTATTGCAGCAGTTGATTGTTCTGGAATGATTTGACCAGACTCCGTCAATGTCATTCCAGATTTTTCAGGTTGCAATAATTTCC
>NZ_JAOULD010000048.1 GCF_029882185.1 Candidatus Nitrosopumilus sp.
TTGGCCAAAGGGTTCATAAAATTCAGTTCCCGGAAATTCTCCTTCATAGAAAAATTTTTTGGCATTCAATTGAGATTCAAAAGAAGCATTGCTGTTTTCAGATGTTGTACTGTCCAATAAAACTAGCGTGGGCGAATATTCCTCCAAACCATCAATTTTAGGAACTACAATGCTTGCATAAAACAAATCTCCCTGTTTTGCATCAAATGAATAAAATTTTGCCTCATTTGGGTCTAAGTTCTCATAAATTGCCCATGAAATCTTGTGATCAGGAATGTGTAATGCAGAATCAAAGTTTGTATGCTTGTCATCATGACTGATTAACTTGTGTCCATACACAGGGCCGGTTGAAATAACTGCAAAGACACAAAGAATAATTATAATTTTTTTCATATTCCGTTTCTTTGAAATCAGTATTTTAACTCTAACAAAAATTTTTCAAGTTAGCACTAGTATTATTTTTAAGCACTATTCATATATGAAAAAATCCTGAATTAAGATATGAATGGAGTTTCAGTGCAAAAATGTGATAATTGTGGAAAAGAGTTCCAAGAATGGTCTTGTGATTATTGCTACACCAAGTTGGTCACAAAACAAATAGGAGATTTAACATGCAGAAATTAGACAGTACAGAAATCAACAGGTTTATTCCAGATGTGAAAATTCCAATCAGAATTGCTTTTATCAAACCTAATGGCATACCTGGCGTTATTTCTCTATGGTATACGTACAATGATGGCAAAATCTACTGCGCTACGCAAAAAACAGCAAAGATTGTCTCATATCTTCAAAAAAATTCCGTATGTGGATTTGAGATAGCAGCAGACAATCCACCTTACAAGGGAATTCGTGGAGAAGGAACTGTCAAAATTTTAAATGATAAAGGGACAGATTTTCTTGAGATTTTGATGGATAAATATTTGGGAGAAAAAGACTCAACGTTATCTAAATTTTTAAGAGATAATTCTAAAACGGAGGTGGCAATTGAAATCACTCCGCATAAAATCTTCAATTATGACTATTCTAAAAGAATGAATGATGTATGACAATATGATGAAGGATCAAGAGTGTCCAACTTGCGGTTCTAAAAACTTTGGAAACATACAGATGAAGAGGAATCAAGATGCATCTATAACATGGAAAAAACAGTGCCATAATTGTAAAAAATTCTGGTATGTATAATTTTGGAATAAATTATTTGAACATGAACTATATGATTCTATATTGGTGTTTTTGTGTATAACGTAGGTATTGGTTTAGATAATAATTTCTTCCTAAAGGAAATTTTATAATACATCAAAATGCCAAACAACTCCAGATATTCAACAAATCCTACGGTGTAAAAATGCAATAGCCATCCATCAAGACTTTGATCAATTGATGCAATAGCTGCACTCATCTGAGGAAATGCTGTTAGTAATGCCACCGGAACCATCAAAAATGCAACAAACCAATCAAACGCCTCCAATTCCTTTGCGGACTCTAAGATTTCTTCAGAGTTTATTGTGGACATATTCTCCATATTCTGCATTTTTAGTTCAGAATAAACTGAATTTCCCTGATCAATTGCAAAAATCATCCCGCCTAATATCAAAAGAAGAAATATCGACTCACCGATAACTAGTAAGCCACGTTTGCCTTTTTGAAATTTATACATTTGTCGCTCAAGCATAGGACCAAAGAAACTGAGTTTCTTCTTTCTTGCAAGAATGATTACAGATATTGAAATTATAGAAATAATGCCTAGTGAACCAAACCAGTTATCTGAAACATATTCTACAAAAAGAAGTCTAGGTGGCAAGAGTAGCCCTCCCATCACTCCAAATACAATTAGAGACTCAAAAATTCCTCTCAATTTCAGATTCCCAAGAAAACGTCTTCATAGTTGGATTAATTGAAATTTGCTTTTAACCAAGACGATTAATTTCTTCTAGTGCCAACTTTTGGATTATTTTTAATGTGTTCATCCTGGACAGACGTTTTTCAAATGGTTTTTTTTGGGTTCCCTCTAGCTTTTGTTCTCAATACTGCCTTGCAACAGATACATCTAGTATCATCAATTGCCAAAAATATTCCACAAAATGTGCATCTTTTCTGCCCAATCTCGTATCTAATCTTATTTGAAACTGCTTCAGCTCTATACATGGTGCATATTCCTCTGCATGTTCTACCCATTAATCTCACCTCCCATAATTCTCTTAATCTCCTTTGATCTGTCTCTGATTGTCACTGCACTAATACCAGAAACTTTGGAGATTTTCAACTGTGAAACTTTTTCCTTGTTCATTGCTGAAGCTAAATGTATAGCTGCCGCGGCCATGGCCATAGGATTCTTGCTAGCAGTAATTCCTTTTCTTTGTGATATGTGTAGAATTTTTAATGCATGTCGTCTTGTCCTTTCTGATGCGTTTGTCGCATTTACAATTCTAGATACAAATTCAATCGGGCTATATGATTCAGGATATATCTCAAGCTCCTTTAAGAGAAACCTGTAGATACTTTGAAGTTGTTTTCTTTTTATATTTCCTGCACTGGATACATCCTGAATGGTTCTCGGGGTGTTAGTTAACCTACACGCGATGTATATTGCAGCACATAAAATTCCTGCATTCGATCTTCCTGAGAGTAGTTTTTTTGATCTTATTTTTCTAAACAAATAAGCTGTTTCTTCCACTGCAGTATCTGGAAGTCCTAATTTTGCTTTTATTCCATCTAGCAATGCAAATGCCTTGATATATGATTTTTCAGTATTTGCAAATCGACTATTCCTATCCCACATTCTTAAGCGATAGAATGTTCTCTTGTTTTCAGCCGAAAGCGATTTTCCAGTAGAATCTTTGTCTTTGGATTCTATAATGGTAGAAAGGCCCATGTCTGCCATTTTCAGAGATATCTTTTGCCCTGTCCTGGCATTAGTTTGATATTCTCCCCCCGAAATCCCCGTGGATTCATTGCCCATATCTACGGATTTTTCTGTAATGACTGTGCCACAATAGCTGCACGCAATTTCGCCAGTTATCAAATCAGTTATCATGGAATTTTGTTTGCAATTCCTCAGATGAACTAAATCATTCAATTTACTCTCTCCAACGTGAAAGGATTCCACAATTACGGCTTGAAATAGAATGAACCAACAGATCTACGGAATCTGAGCTAGATTCAAGGAAGTTTTTGACATCTTTGGCGCCCATTTTTCTCCCCAATATTTTTTTAAAAGTAAATGCTACTAGCATAACTAAATTAAGGAAATAAATTATTTAAAGCCGGGACAAAAAAACATCTAGTGGTAATTGCATCATTTTATCAAGTTTAATTTTTGCATTCAAGCTGATGAAAGGCAATCAAAAAGTTGGCACCATATGATGATGTCATGATTTTTAATATACGAAAAATAACAATTTCTAAATATCATGGATATCACTACAGACAGTGCACCAACACGATGAATTTTATTTTAAAGAAAAAATCCAGTGTAAGTAGAGACAAACTCTATTCAATCAGCATAGATGTTGAGAATTTTCCTAAGGTAATGCCGAAATATTTTAAATCCATCATCGTTAGAAAAACAATTGGAAATGAAATTTTTGTAGATGAAAAAATTCATTTTCTAGGTAGTTTTTTGGATGTAAAAACAAAACATGTGATTACTCATCCAAGAATACACGAGGTCCACATACTGTCGGGTCTACTACGAGGATCGTCTTTTGTTGAATCATATGATGAAACATCTGATGGAGTAAACGTTGTAATTGATGTTTCAATTATGTTTAATGGTGTTTCAAAATTACTTTTGCCGTTTGGATTTTTGATAAAAATGCAGATGGCAAGAGTAATGAGTGAATTTCTTGATTCTGCAGAAAAAATTATTTTTGATTTGAATGACAAATAAAGTTAGCACTAGATCAAAAAATTAGTCCCATTATAAATACAAATTTCCATTCACACATTTATGGATAAACACGTTTATGTGATTGGCGCCGGGATAAGTGGACTTACTACTGCCTCATTACTGGTCAAAAAGGGTTATTCTGTAGACATTTTTGAGAAAATGGGTAAAATAGGCGGCAGAACCGCCTCCACTGTTTTTAGAAATCACATATTAGACAATGGATTTCACATAATGCCCTTTTACAAAAAATCTGCAATCTTTCAAGTTTTAAAAAAATTAAATATTGACTCAAATCTTAAACTTGCCAAAGTGGATAAAATTGCGTTTTATTCGGATACCGGGTTTCACAAGTACCCAAAAGGAGTAGTAGACTTGCTTCAACTTTCTCTGATTCCCTTTTCAAGTAGAGTCAAACTTCTCAAAGTGTTGCTCCCCATGGCATTTGCGTCAATGAGAAAAACTGAGGAATGGGACAATCTTTCTTTAACGGAGATTACAAAAAAACTCGACTCAAACACAAATGCATTCTTTGAGGCTGTTTGCATGCTTGCATTTGCAGACAATGCTGAACATGTCTCTCTGGGAGAATTTGCAAGAACCATGATTCGTGCAAATCCTTTCAAGGGAGGAACAAGTGAATTTGCCTATCCCGATGATGGAGGGTATGATGCGATATCTCAGGTATTGAGTAATTATATTATTGCAAACAAGGGAAAAATTCACCTAAACTCACCAATTAAAAAAATTGTTGTAAATGACTCTAGAATCCAAGGAATAATCACAAAAGATGGTATTTTTCACCCTTCAGAATGTGTTGTTGTGTCATTGCCTGCATATCAGGGAATAAATCAACTGTTTGATCATGATGTGTTTGATAAAAAATTTATCGATAAAGTAAACAAATTAGACAAGACTACTGCAGTAGTTGAAGTTCATTTTGCACTGAACAAAAAAATAGATTCCAGGCAAATAGTTTTTCCCGTAGGTGCTTTTACTACAAAGGGATTTTTCTTTATCTCAAACATTACTCCATAAGTGTGTCCTTCAGGTGAACACTTGATGATTGCAGGAACTCCGATTCATCCATCCGTAGCTGAGAATCCAAAAATGATTAAAGAGATCGTAGCAAAAATGAAAGATGAGTTAAATTCGATATATCCTGAATTCAAAAAATCACTGCTTTGGGACAGACCAATGGCTTGGAAATTAGTTGAATCAGTAGTAAAGGAGCCAGGATCAGTATGGAAATCAAAGATGCCTCATGAGATATCTCAGGTAAAGGGCCTATATTTTGTGGGTGATTCCACCATAAGCTATGGAATAGGAACGGATTCTGCAGCACACAGTTCAATTCTTTGTTATCCAAAAATAGAGCATTTCTTAGGACATTCTAACTAATTGTTGTACGAATAATTTTTGGCAGTTGATCAAGCGATAAATTTGCAAAAATTTCTGCATCAAAGTTTGGTATTTTTTCCTGTTCTAGGGCATAGCCACCAACTATGATGGGAATTTTAAAACTCTCTTTAATTTTTTTAATCAGTCTTTGTCCTGCTTTTAGGTTGTCTTCTAACGTGATGGAAACCATTACTAATTCAGGGTTTTTATCGTCAATGAAATGTAAAATGGATTCTGTTGGGATGGATGTTCCCATGTTGAAAACTTTGTATCCCTTGCTTGTAAGATATGTTTCTATTACATCGCATCCAAGATGATGCTCTTCTCCAACTGGAACACAAAGCAGAATCTTCTTTTTGTTACCCGAAGTATTTGCTTCATCCATGATGATTTTTACTAGTGTTTGGGCGACATTGCTTGCAACATGCTCTGTAGCTATGCTTATTTTGTTATGTGCCCAGTCATCACCTATTTGATGCATTACAGGTCTTAGAATTTTATCAAAAAAGTCTGTAGAATTAAAAATCTTTATGTAATATTTATAAATTTGAACGCAGCTTTGAATGTCTCCATCTGTAAGTTTTTTGTATAATTGCTTTCTGGATTTTCTTGATGCCTCTTCTCTTTTCTTAATGTCTTCTGGATTGTGTCCTGCTAAAACTGATAGAATTTTTGGATTGTCCTGGTATTCCACTGGAATATCATCCTTGATTACCTCAGATGCCTTGCCAAGATACTTTACAATTTCCTGCCTTGATGTGTTTTTCTTTGAATCCCAAATGCTTTTGACTAGATAAAGATATTGATCACCTTTGACTTTCTTGGCTCTAATGTACACCATGGTTTCGTTTTCTACATCATCTATTTAACTAATGCCCAATAATAGTTCTAGTGCTAAATCATTTACGGTAAATTTAGTTTTTATTATTCAAAACTGCAAACAAAATTCCAGGTCTCGTATCGGCATACAACAAAAAATAGGTCTGCCTAGCCAAGTAGGTATTGTTAAATCTGTAGATTAACGGACCTATTTCTGACAGCATTTTCCCTACAGTGATCTGTTCTTCTTTGAATTGACGCAATAATTCATAGTATAGATCTTTTTCTGACTGACTAAAGTACTTTGAAAAATATCCAAAAATATGCATCATTACGTTGAGATGAGTCTTTATCGTGGGTTCTTTTTTGAGAGCGATTTTGAGGTGTTCCTCGTATTTATCTAAAATATCATGCAATGGAATTTTTTTGTGACTTGCAACAATATTCCCAAGCAACTTTAACTCTTCTTGATTGTGAGCCATTAACATGTATTTGTTCATGGCTTGAAAATCAACAAGATCCCGAATTTTTTTTGAATTTTTTACAACAGAAAATCTATCTAACACGAATTTGATAGCATCTTTTTCTGATACTATTATCTTATCTACATCAGCGCGTGTAAAATTTTCACTCACTACTTCAGATTTTGATAATTGCTTATAAAGTCAAAAAACATAAAACCAAATTACCACTAGTTTGTAAAACAAATACTTGATAAATGTTGGCACTAGAAAATGGTTTGGAACTAGGTTATATGCAATGAGCACAGACTTATCTACATGAAAGGAGCAATACTTGCAATAGCCGCAACCCTCCTAGTTGGCTCTATTACTCCATTTGTTAACGCAGAAGGAGTTCCAGCTTGGGTTAAAAATAATGCGGGATGGTGGGCAGATGGAACAATTTCAGAAACTGAATTTGTATCAGGTGTTCAGCATTTAATCAAAGAGGGAATACTGAAGGTACCTCCAACAACAATATCCGATGAGAAGACACATCAAAGCATTCCAATTTGGGTTAAAAATAATGCGGGTTGGTGGGCAGATGGAACTATTACCGACGGTGAATTTTTAAACGGAATTCAACATTTGATAAAAATTGGAATTGTCAATGTTCCAATATCAGAGAATTCACCATCCCAAGAAGAATCCAGTTCTAGTTCAGAATTAGTTGCACTGGAAGCAGAACTGGATAAATGTGCAGAAATTGTTACAGCATACAAAAGAATCGATTGTGAAAAACCAATCAAAAAGGCCATTACTTTACACACATACAAAATGACCGCCGAAAAGTTTGACGTAGGACCAATCACATATTATTGGCCAGGGGTTAGCTCTGAAGGAAATGAGTTTTACATCACCCCAACAGGACAACCAATATTGTCAATTCGTATGCTTGCCGAAAACATCAGCCCAGAAACCACTGCAATAAACTGTACCAGTCCTCAAATATGCGCATATGATGTTTGGGATGGTGAAAAAGCCTTCAAGTATTCTGGAATGGACTTTACGAGTGGACAAATTGTACTGAATCCCGGAGATTCAAGAGAATTCAATATACTGTTTGGTCCGAACATAGGATATGGTGGAACAGAGTTTGAATATGATTCATCAAAAGATTATTTCTTTAGAATCAATGAAGACTTTGGTACCGCATCCATTCCATTGAATTTGGAACAGTGATTCTGTTTTCTCTTTTTTTCTTTTTGAATAATTTCTTTCGGGATAATGATCAATATCTCTTCTAAATATTCATAGACGTCAATAATGATTTTCAATAATTTATTTAGAAATCAAAAATTAGATGATAAGAGGATTTTATTCTCAGATAGTTTTCCGATGTTTAGGGAAATATCTTTTGATGAATCATAAAATTTACAACAAACATATCAAACATGGTTAGACCACTATGAAAATAATTACAGAAATTTTGATATCTTAGATAAGAAAAATGAATATGAGCAATGCATCAACTCAATTGAAACACAATGCTGAGAATGTTGAAAAATAACATATGATCAGATTGGTTTTCCCTTGTACTGATAATCAATTATCTTATGGAACGTATTGTGTGATGCAATTACAGCCAGAGTCGATAATGCAGCCCAGATGAAATTTCTGATTGTTATCAGTTCGTTTGGCTTGTCGATTATCAGCGAGGTTTCAAACACAACATAAAAGTTGTCAAAGAGCCAAAATGCCAAGGTTACCCACGAGAGTATTCCTCCAATGAGAAACCCCAATCGGGTTTTGCTTTTAACAAATACTATTGCAGTTATTATTACAATGTACCAAAATATTCCTGCTAAAATCCACACAGGCTCAAAGAGTTCAGACCGGTCATCCAACCAATAGTATGTTGTTCCGACTAGGGCCATTGTGATTAGTGATGCAAGTAACAATTTTTG
>NZ_JAOULD010000049.1 GCF_029882185.1 Candidatus Nitrosopumilus sp.
GGATTTTTTTGAGCCGTCAATAGGTACCAAAATTCTGTTAAGATCCACAAAGAAAACCATAAACCATCTAATATTAAGATTGAACTGATTCTCAATAAAAAAATCAGATATCCAGAGTTGCAAGATATCAAAAATTTGGAAGAGAATTCATGAAAAAGATAGACAGTTTACAAAAAAAGCATGAAAAACACAATCATTAACAAAAATTACATTTTTTTAATATAATAGAAATAGGATAATACTATATTGGCACTAAAATCATTCAAGTATCCTATTCCTCAGGTCACATATCTTGTAAAGAAAAAATTATGGGCTCAAGTGCTTTTTGCGTTATTTTTAGGATTAATTGTAGGCACGATTTTAGGTCCAGAATTTGGAATTGTGGAAAAAAATACGGCAGAAATAATTACTGATTGGTTATCCATTCCTGCCAATCTCTTTCTAAAAATTATTCAAATGATTATTGTACCATTAATCTTTGCATCTATAATTAGAGGACTAACGTCCTCTGGAAGTTTAGAACAGCTTCAAAAAATGGGCCTTGGAGTTGCCTTGTATTTTGTTGCAACCACTGCCATAGCATTGACAATTGGAATTATCATGGTAACTACCATTGCACCAGGGAATTTCATCGATAGTTCTTTGATTAGAGAAAGCTTTGGGATTGAAGATGCAGAGCCAGTTCAAGGTGAAGAAATATCTATTTTTGATATTCCTCAAAGCATCATAGGGGTTATTCCAAGCAACCCATTGGCATCTTTTATGTCTGGTGAAATGTTAAGCATCATTGTTTTTGCAATAATCATCGGAGTTTCAATGATCACCTTACCCAAAGAAAGTTCAAAACCAATACTTGACTTGTTAGAATCGGTTCAAAAAATTACACTAAAAGTAGTGTCATGGGCAATGCGTTTAGCTCCATTTGCAGCATTTGGTTTAATGGCAGGCATCACATCAAAGCTTGGATTGTCTGCACTTACCGGACTAGGGGCATATATGCTAACTGTTGTTGCAGGCCTTTTTGTAATGATATTTGTTTACATGTTAATCATTAAATTTTTCACAAAGAGACCATTGTTTTCAACTTTTACGATGATGAGAGATGCACAATTGCTAGCATTTTCAACTTCCAGTTCTGCTGCAGTTATGCCATTGTCAATTAAAACTGCAGAAGAAAAGATGAAAGTAAAATCCAAAATTTCTCAGTTTGTTATCCCTTTAGGAGCTACAATCAATATGGATGGAACAGCATTATATCAAATAATTGCAGTATTTTTCTTAGCACAGCTCTTCAATATCGATTTAGGATTCACCACAATTTTACTAATTTCTTTGACTGCCCTTGCAGCATCAATTGGGGCACCATCAGCTCCAGGCACAGGAATAGTCATTCTTTCAACAATTTTGATAGCTGCTGGAATTCCTCCAGTGGCAGTAGTGTTACTATTAGGAGTTGACAGAATTTTAGACATGACTAGAACTATGGTTAATGTCACAGGCGACCTTACTGCTTGTTTATTTTTTGATAATAAAATCAAGGATGAACCTCCCAAAGTAAAATCATGAGCATTGTGTTGAAAATAAATTAATTTTATTCAGAATTGTTTCTGAATGATCAAACTTTTGCTTTTACGTTTTGATAATGGCTGTCATTTAAGAGAACGTTGTTTCTCGAGTAATCTACATCAATTGCAATAATCACAGGTTTATCTATAATTTTCTTAGCTTCTTCTAAAATCATTGGAAATTCTTCAGTGGATTTTACTACATAACCCACAGCACCAAAACTTTCAGCTAATGTGATAAAATTGGGATTTGTGAATTTTGTAAAGACACTTTTTCCAAACTCATTTTTTTGTTTCATTGATATCATTCCTAAATCACGATCACACCACACTACAGTAATTATGGGGATCTTTAATCTTACTGCAGTTTCAAGTTCCTGTATATTCATCAGAAAACCTGCATCACCACACATTGCTACCACATTTCTGTCAGGATAGACCATTTTTGCTGCAATAGCGCCAGGGAATGCAAATCCCATAGAACAAAATCCATTTGGAATAATGCAAGTATTTGGCTGATATGTTTTGTAAATTTTAGATATCCAAAGTTTGTGAGCACCAACATCAGACAAAACAATATCATACTCGCCTAAGGCATTACGAACATCAATCACTAATTTTTCAGGTTTGATTGGAAATGCAGTATCATCATTAAATGAATCACGTCTTTCATCAACTTCTTGTAAAATTTGTTTAAAAATTTCAGGAATTTCTTTTCGTGGAAATACATCTAATTCAGGATGG
Source organism: Candidatus Nitrosopumilus sp. (assembly GCF_029882185.1). Classification (GTDB taxonomy): domain Archaea; phylum Thermoproteota; class Nitrososphaeria; order Nitrososphaerales; family Nitrosopumilaceae; genus Nitrosopumilus. The sequence goes on from NZ_JAOULD010000049.1 coordinate 2,310, forward strand.
GATTTTTTTTGAGATTCTAACTCAGCCAAGATTGCATCAACTGCATCACCTATATCAGAGACAATTTCCACTACGGGTCTGTAATAGGTATACACTTCAGAAGGTGTAAAATCAATGTGAATTATTTTCTTGTTTAATTCAAGATTCCAATTTTTAGGACTATATTCTACAAGATCAACGCCTACTGCAATTACAACATCAGCAGATTTCATAGCAAGTAATGCATGATCTGCATCTTTGATTCCAATAGTATGCAAATGAAGTGGAGAATCATCAGAAATTATTCCTTTTCCCATGAACGTATTCATGGCTATAATACCAGTTTTTTCAACAAATTTTCGTAAATTTTTACTTGCATTTTCTCTAACACATCCATTTCCTAAGAAAATTATAGGATTTTTCGCATGAAGAATTAATTGTGTAGCTTGTTTGATTAATTCTTCATTTGGTTCTGATCTAAAGATGTGTTGGGGTTCAATAGGAGGAATGTCTGCTTCTCTTTTAGCAATGTCCTGAGGTAGTTCAATATGCACTGCTCCAGGTTTTTCTTCAAGTGATATTTTGAATGCACGTCTTACAATTTCAGGAATGTTTTGAGGATTGCGTATTGACCAATTCCATTTTGTGATTGGTTTGAACATCGTAATCGCATCCATGTTTTGATGGGATTCTTTGTGTAACAGATGAGAATCAGTTTGTCCAGTAATTGCAAGTAATCGTGATCTATCCATATTCGCATTTGCAACGCCAGTAACAAGATTTGTTGCACCAGGACCCAGAGTGGCCAAACATACTCCAACTTTTCCAGTTAATCGCCCATAGACATCTGCCATAAAAGCAGCCCCTTGTTCATGTCGTGTTAAAATAAATTTGATTTTTGATTCAGATAATGACATCATAAAGTCTGCATTTTCTTCTCCAGGAATTCCAAAAATGTATTCAACCCCTTCATTTTCCAGACATTTTACAAATAAGTCAGAAGCTTTCAATGGAATTCCTGCAATTTGTAATATTGTATTTGTTAAAAAATTTTCTAAAAAGAATCGACAACATGTATTGCTAATTTTTAAAAAGTATAGAGATATAATTTTAACATATTGTATATATGAAACGTATGGGTGAAAGATTAATTTTCTTGATCTATACTTCCGCCCTGACCATACAATACGTGCATGGTAAAAGTATCAGTGACATCAGGATGATTTCTCAGTCTTCTGATAATCTCTTCTACGCCGTTAGGATCTATAGTTTTGACTTTGAGAAAAATATCATATTTACCCCAAATTCCGTTGATTTCAGTTATCTCAGATAGTTCTTTGAATTCAGAAATAACGTTCATTTCGCTACCGGTGTTACAATTTATGAGAATGTATGCTTGCATACACTAAATCCGATTTAAGATAAATAAAGATACCCTGTAAATTACAAATATTTGTAAATTTTACCTCAAAATTTACCATTTCATAAAAAAGGTAATTTTTTTGATAAACCAAATCAAGAATTATTTTTATTCAGGTTCAGGATTTTCGTCTTCTTTTAGCAGACTCTCCATAATATGACCATGAGACAATTTTTGAAATACAAATACAGAATCTGCAATCAGCAATACCGCTATTGCAAGACCAATTCCTGAAATTATGAAAGGCAAAAATGGTAAAAATTCAATATCACCAACATATGGTTGAATCACAGCAACTAGTATCAAGATAAACCCAACAAAGAAAATATTTCGCAATAATCTATGTAGTGGTTTTTCTTCAATCTTTTGTGTATCAGCAGGAATTAGTTTTGTAGATAAGACATCAGACATGTTAGTAACTAATTTTTCAATTTTGCCAAGCATTGCAATGACAGGATAAATTATCAATAAAACACTTACAATAGTCAACAGCACTTCGGGTTCAATTGCCAAAGGAATTCCAATTTGTGCCATGATAGTTACAATGTAATCATTAAAGTAATCAATTATTGCCAAAATTGCAATAACTATCATAAGATTGACAAAAAACTTTGGACCATGTTCTCGGAGCATTTTATTAAATTGGTGATCTTCATCTAAAGAATTCATAAGTTTGTGTAAGAATTTACCAACAATAAAAATAGGATTCAAGAGACGCATAGGAACAAGACTTTCTTTGTTAGTAAGTGTTGGTAAAACTTTCAACAACAAAGGAATACACAACATTGTTGCTAACGTTACAAGCATTGTAACAGGATACAAAGTATCTCTAACAGACCCACCGTCTACTGCTTGTTTTGCCATGATAAAGGAAAATTCGCCTCTAGGTACCATTACTGTTCCAATAGTAGAAGCTCCAGTCACATTATGTCCTCCAATTGTAGCTCCAAAGAAATTTCCTATGAATTTTCCAATCACAGCTAAAATCACTATAGGAATTGAAATCAATGCAACCTCGGGTATAGCCATAATGTTGACTAGCATGCCAATAGATACAAAAAATATCACACCAAAGAAATCACGTAACGGTAGAACTTTTTTGGTGATTTTTTCTGAATGTTTTGATGATGCAATAATCATTCCCATGATAAATGCGCCAATTGCAGAGCTTTGTCCTAGAAAATGAGCAAGAACTGCCAAACCAAAGCCTAATGCCAGTGCAGTGATAAATGGAGCCTCAGGTATGTCCAAATCATGAATTTTTTCTAAAAGTTTTGGAACTAATTTTATTCCTAAACCTAATGCTATGACAAAGAAAGTGAGACTTTGTAAAACTAAGATTCCGACTCCAGTAAAATCAAGATCTGCACCATCAGATGCATTTCCTAAAATTACAAGAAGTAAAACGGCTGCAAGATCTTCAACTATTAAAATTGTAATAACAGTATTGAATTCTTTGGTTTTGACTAATTTAAGATCCCTCATAATTCGAAGAGAGATAGCAGTACTGCTGATAGATAAAATTCCTGCAAGATATAGTGCTTCTAAATGAGACCAGCCAAATGAAAATGCGCCAATGTATGACAAGAAAAACATTATTGAAAGTTCAGTCATTCCAACTAGAATTGATTTTATTCCAGCTTGACGTAATTTCTGCAAACTAAATTCCAAACCTACAACAAACAGAAGAATAATTATTCCAAGTTCTGCCAGGAGATTGATAAGTTCCACATCATCAACTATTCCAAGACCATAGGGTCCTGCAATCATTCCAATTAGTATAAAGCCAATAATTGTTGGGAATTTTATTTTTTTCATTATTCCTGCACCAATCATACCTCCACCTAGCAACAATGCTAACAATGCAAGAAAATCAGTCACTTCAACAGTCATAATTTAGACGAGTTTTCCAGTAATTGCATCTACTCGTGCAACAACAACCTTGTTTTTATTATCATAGCATTTTGTCTCATAAATCGGGACAAATATCTCACGAAATTCTGTTATGAGATATTCTTCATGATTGATTTTCAAATCATGTTTTAGGCTATCTTTAAGTTTGTGAGCTAGTTTTAAGAAAACATCATCATCAGACAGATTGTTTGTTCGTATATGATCTTTGTTTATATCCAGAACCTTTTGTACGTAATTTTCTACTGAATCTGAACTGGTACTATAATGAAAAGCAGTTTCTAATCCGTTATTGTCTAAATATATAGAATCAGTCATGCTTTTTACTACATTTTCACTTACTTTGATTTCTAAATCTTGTTTAGATATCCCAACTCCTTCTTTCATCTTTTTCCCAAATTTTTTCCATACACCAGATTTATTTAAAATTGGAAATTTTTCGTTACCAATTGTAACTTCAGTCACATCAGGATCTACTTTGATCACATATGATGTGTCTCGATTAAAATCAATGTCATAATGACCCAAGACAAAAATGAATTGCTCAAAATACAATTGAGGACTCTCAACGGTTACTTCGTCAGGTTTTGGTCGTCTTAATGTAGATCCAAAAAAGGATGTTTTCTTTTTCTCTAAAACACCCACAACATCTTGAGGCAATAGTTTAGTTCTAAGTACGATAGTTTGTTTAGACGGTACATTTCCAGGTTTTAGATTTTCTTCATGAACCAATTTTATTTCAAACCCTTACCAAATTTCATATTCTATCTAAGATTTTTTTCTTTTTCTCATTGAATTCCTTATCAGTGATGATTCCTAATTCTTTTAGTTTAGCTAGTTTTTCTAAAATTTCAAGACTTGCAGAACCATATTGTGTACCAAGTTTTATTCTCCCTACAAGTAATTCAAAGAAAAGGAAAAAAGCACGGGATATTTTTTTATAGAATTTAGGGCTGTTCTTTTTTAGCATATTTTTTTGTTCTAACCCTTTGTCACGTATTTTTAGTGAGTTGATTTTTATTGTTTTCAAATACTCTTTGGATTTGAGATAGTCTGCAGTATTATTGGTGATTTGATTAATTTTTGCAATAGATGCTTTTCCAAGCTGTTTTCCATGTTCTACTGTTTGTGAGTAATTTTTTGTAACATCATCAAGAACGTGCTCTTGTTTTTTCTTGATAGTTTTTCCAAGATTCCCATTCTCTTTTTCATCAACCATTCTGTTGTTACCAAGTTTTTGGAGTATAGGTATTATTTTAACAGATACATAGTTAGGTCATACTAATTGAAAGATGGGCCCTTAATTGTAATCTTATCTCCAACACCAACAATTCTTTCAGAAGGGATAATTTTTGATTTGAATCGTGATTTTATCTCCAAAGTCTCAATTTTGTTTGTTTCAGAATTAAGATTGATTTTGATTACTTTTCCTACAGATTTTCCATCTACATCTATAATTTTGTCATGAGGCTTAATTGGAATTGAATTTAATTTAAGAGAAGATTCAGTCAGAATTTCAAAATAAGTAACAGAAATGAAATATGGTGCAGATAATCTTCGTTTGACCATGACTCCAGATATTGAGAAGGTTTTAGGATCAATACATATTGATTGGATTTTTCCACAATCATTTCCCTTACTGTCAAAAACAGATATTCCGATAAAATGTTGGCCAGACCAATATTTACCTAAAGCTTTATTTTGATTTTTCATGTCTTCAACCTAAGAGATCTCTTTAGCACATTTTGCGGAGCAACAAACCCTGTACAAGTCATGGAATTCATTTCCGCAATGCTTGCATGTCCTAATCATACTCATAGAAGAAGATCAAAAAAACGCCTAATCAGAAATAGACTCAAAGAAAATTGACATTTGATGTATCAGAAAAACATAGAAATTAGATTTTTGAGAACAAAATATCAAGTGATTTTTCAAATTGCCTGTTTAATTTTTGGAGATGATTAGGATCCACAATAAGAGAATCGTCATCATACCAAGGGGATTGCAAATACAAGTCTCTGTTCATCTCAACTTGGATCCAAGGAAATGGTTTATTCCCATAGGTTCTAGTTATGTAACCTCCATGAAATGGATTGTTTATGTATATTTCATCCCTATCAATGGAATATGATTTGGACATAGAATCAGCTAGTAATTCAATCATTTCTTGTGATGATGTTTGTCCATCATTGTTTGACAAACAAAACTTTGGTCTAGGATTTTTATTTCCATCAGGAGATATTCCAGGTGCAATAGATGCCATTGAATGACAATCAAGGCATAATTGTAAATCTAATTCCTCAAGACTCTTTTGTATAGACCTATGATAAGGCATGTAATACATCTCTATCAACAAATTACAAAGAGATTGATCAGGCGCTTTTCCATTTGTGTAGATTGGTTTTTGATAACAAGTCATGCTTTTTATCAATCCGTCAGGATTATCTGGAGGCATGTCTTCTTTAGAGCGATTAAGATCCACAAAGGCTCTTGCGATGTCTGTTTTAATTACACGTTGAACCTTGTCGCCCAAATTATAAAGTTCTATCACAAAAGGATCAGAATCATCAAACAGATCTTTTTTTGTTATAGACAAATGTCCATCAAGTTCTGCAGGCTTTCTTGTTCCACCATGAGGAATTGATAATAATACTGGAAATGTAGTCAATCCACACCTTCTGCTATACCGTCACGTCTTACTTCAGCTACCCCATGAAATCCATCTAGGGTTTGAAGTTTCATTGCAGCATGAATTGCTCCATGATAAAAGGAATATCTGTCTTTGATTGAAATTTCATATCCCATTTTTTTAAGATAGTCGATAATTTCAGTTCTAAATCCTCCATCTTCAATGCTTACATTCCCAGCAATG
>NZ_JAOULD010000050.1 GCF_029882185.1 Candidatus Nitrosopumilus sp.
TATTCTTCTTTTACATCTGTCAATTATTCGATATTCTTGCTCTGTATGTCTTCCCAAGATTTTTGTAAAATTTTTAAAATCTTAGCGTACAGCAAGGCATTATCATTAATAGTCGTGTTCCATACTTTCTCCCATTTTTGCATGGCAGATTTTGCCATTTCATAATTGGATTCCTCTATTGCCTGTGACCAATGTTCCAAAAATGTCATAATTGGTTCCTCTGCATTTTGTTTTTTGTTATTTATCACCATGGTTTGATTTTTCAGCAGTTCGGAATTGCCCTTTAGGATTTTCTTCCAAACCAGGTAGCAGTTTATTGGCGAATCCTCATCAATTCCACTCCAATACTTGAAACTCTGCTTCAGAGAGTCTTCAAAACCATGGTCAGAATCATCTATTTGTGAATGTCCCGACAAAATTGTCTGAATTCTGGCAATTATGTCATGAGGGTTTCCTGCATTGTCCAAGGAAATTACAAGAATCATGTCTTTTCCAAACGGAAAGAGAACTCTTAGGAGATTTTCATATACTTGTAGTGTATACTTTGCATCTCCAATTTTCTCTGAAAGACTGTTTCGGAAATTCCAGGAATCAACTGTGTGTTTTAAGGCAATCTTGTTCTCCTCATCAGTCAAAAGATCTGTCACCCCATCCATCTTACGTTTAATGATGTTGTTTCCCTTCAAATCATAAATCATGACATATCTGATATTTCCAGAGACATTCAGGATGCTGTTAAGGAATTTCTCTTGGTTTGCCAGATTTAATTCGCTCATATGTTTAATTCATGGATTGAGTAATTAAAGATGTTAATTGTGATGTTTTATACGTCATGAATGTGCTTTTTTCTTAAATGGTCTTCGAGGTCTTTGGCAGGTATTGGCACTTTGCAAACATTGCAAAGCACATAATCTTCACTACATCTCATATTTTTTCTCCAAACAGCTCTTGACATTTAGGACAATAGTCATTTGATATTCCGTCTTTTAATTCGGTGTGGGTTAATGCTATACTGTAAAAAGGACAGTATTTGTAAAATTCTTTTTTCTCAATCATTTCTTTTTCTCAATTAAAGATCACATCTTTTGCATTTAACTTTAAAGCAAGATGATTTACAAATGCAAAGTCCAGTTGCCAAGTATCATGAGGGTTTTAATAAATCCCGGCCTAACCTATCTTTAGAAAAATATGTCATATGATAAATCCCGAGAAATGTTTGATGCAAAATGTGATGACTGTGGAAATGATTGCCAAATCCCATTCAAACCAAAAGACGGCAGACCTGTCTATTGCAGTGAATGTTTTAAGAATCACATGCAAAATTAATCAGTTATTGTTTAACTGATGGAATTATTCATGCAAACATTACGATAAAGTAATCAAAGATCATCCAAAACAATTAGTTCTGAAAAACCAATGAGGGATTATTGTCAAATGAAAATTTAGTCCTTCAAATGAACTATTGTTTTAGTTCAAGACCCAGTTTCAAAAACAGTGTAAAAATGTCAAAAATAATCCCTTTCTAATTGTTAACGGTTAAAATCTCAACATATCGATATTTTGAGAGAATTATCCAATTTTGATTTCAGATGATTCTGCCTTGAATCCAATTTTTGCATGTGTTCCGTCACATTTGGGTTTGCTTTCAGATGCGCCGCATCTGCATAATTTTGATACTATGTTGCCGTCAACTTCTACTAAAAGTGGACCGTTTTCCTTTGCTTTGATTGTAACGTTTGCCATAAGATATTGTGTATGTCATGATGGTTAAGCGTTATGCTGATTTGTGGTAATAGTTTGTTGAAAATGCTCAAAAACCAACAATAATTGCAAATATCGATCAAACTTTGTGTCGACAGTTTCGACAAATCCCCGAATTGATAGCGAATTGATAGGTATCATCGATCAAACTATCGGAAATTCTCGGAACATTTCATCGAATTGATAAAAAAAATCAGAAAAGCAGTCATTTCAAACTGCCTTTCCAATGTCAGTATATGTTTTCGACGTTGCCCCTTCTTTCATTTTTGTAACGGTTGTACAACCACAATCCACCAGATTCCAATCATGCGCTCAGGATTTGTAATCAGCAGAAAAGAAGGATTTCTTCTATTGGGTGGATATGCGGCATATGTTGCCATGTTGATTTTGAGGTAAAAATCACATTGCATGTGATCTTGGAAATTCATTAAAAAGGATAAATAATTTAATAGCAAGTCAATACATGGGGCAATTAGGCGGTTCAGTTTCAAGTGCAATAAAGAAGGCAACTGAATTAATTGATGGCATTCTTGAATTGCCAAAAGACATTCTTGATGACTTGATACTGTCATTGAGAGAACTTTTGTCTAGTCTAAAAGGAGCAATTGATGCAATCAAGGAACTAATCGAAGAGTTGGGAGATCTGGCAGACGATTTAGTCCAAGAACTACAGGAAATGATGGATCATCTGACTGGAATCATGAAGAAGATGGATAAGGTTACAAGAAAGGTTTTGGAGGTTGCAAATGATGCAGATGAGGCAACCAGAAAAGAGATTGTCGAGAAAGCCCAAGAGTTGGCAGGCAAGACCAACAAGCTGCTCAAGCCAATCATTTCAGAATGGGATGAATTTGAGAAAAAACTTGACAAGATGAAAAAGTAATCTTATCAAACAATGTGCAAACCAAGAACAAACAACTCAACATGGTTAGACATCCAGTGTGCGTCAGTAAAATAAAAAATGAACAGATAAAATAATCTGTTCAATGAGGCGTCACTTGGAAACTAAAGATTGGTTGCGATAAAGGCACCAATACCAATACCCATTACGACGCCAATCCCCATACAAATAAGATCGAATTTTACGACCTTTCTGAATGGGGCGTGTACCATTTTGTCCCATGTGTTAATTTTTTGAGATTGCATATCTTTCACCTCAGACATTATACGGTATTGATCAAACTATTAAACAACGGAATGGTTGATTTCGTTCTAGTTAGAGTCAACCGACTCATATCTTAAGAATGTGAAAACACAACACAGTACAGGTGAGTTTAAGAAATGAAATCAATTAACACAATAGAAAGATATAACAAAATGCACATCATGCAGAATAAAATCAAATATTATTCCATGATTGGAATGTGTACATTGGCAGCGATTATTCTTTCATTGGTTCTCAAATGACATGAACCCTTATTTTTTGTATTCTTGACAGCAAGAACTCTCATTTACAGTTAAGCAAGAATAAGGGATTCATTACCAATGACTATTCTCTCCTTTCAAATTAGAGGAACTGGGAAAAATTGCAGTTTAATTCTCAAAAAGGACCAAATAAAATTAAGTACATATTGGAAACTATGTGATTCTGTAAATCCCAGAACTAAGATTGTTTTGTACATAATTTTATTCAGGCTAGTTTGCTAAATAAGCAATCATAGATTTTCAATGTCAATCAGAGTTACAGGACAAGTCACGTTTTCGACAACTTTTCTTGAGACACTGCCTAATGACAATAGTTTTTTCATCCCTTTTAGTTTTCTTCTCTTTGACATTACTATCAGATCCACATTTTCTTTTTCAACAGTATCTAAAATTATTTCAGCTGCATTTCCAATATGCACTTTAACTTCAGATTTGATGCCTTTTTCTTTACATTGCTGAGTCAATTTTTCCATCTTTAACTCCATGTCTTTTCTTATTTCCTCATTTGCATCATCAATACTTTTCATCAGATTTTTTCGTTCAGATGATGACAATGCAAATGATGGAGGATACTGCATTGCTTCTACTATATGTAAAATAATTATTCTTGATGCATTATTTGCTGAAAAAATTGCATGCTTTAGTGCCTCATCTCCTGCGATTGTCCCAGCATGAGGTACAAGAATAGTTTTGTACATGATTAGTTTTTGGCCCCTTTCTAAATAAACCCTGAAGTTGTTTTTAGATTAGAATTTTAGTTGAGACAAGGATCGTAAATGCCGAGATCAAACCAATTGCCATTACATTGAGAACCATCCCGTGTCTTATCATTGCCTTGATTGGAATCTGTGCCTTTTCATAGATGAGGGCATTTGGTGGAGTTCCATGGGTAGCAGGAATGCAAACGATGTTGCAACAGTTATTGCAAACAGAACAGGCAACGGCGTCCATCCATTTAGCATCGGAAAAATAATTGATGTTACCGGAAAAATAAACCAAGACACCGGAAAAATAAACTTCTCGGAGGATTTTTCCGGAGAAACTTCCGAAACAGTAGAATCTTCTACAAAGCATATAATTATTAAAAAAATAAACGATATTGAGAATCTGGAGAAAAATGAAGTTGAATTGTTAATATCTCTGGTCAAAGACTTGCATGACGAAGTAAAAAGCAATCGCAAAAAACACAAGTAGTTTAAAGGGAAGTCAAGTTATGATATTTTAAAATGATTTTGTTAATTGAGAGATAAAAATGAACGATGATTGTAAAAATTGCCTGCATTCAAAAGAGGATCATCAACTTGCGTTGGGTCGCACTGGTGATGGCGATTTCTTGCCAGGCACATCAATGCCAAGTGGAAAATTGCAATCAAAAATATTATGCGCTAAATGCTCGTGTAAGAACTATGTTCTCAAAGATGGTTGAATTTTGTACTTGCATTTATTTTATTGAAAATTACGGCATCAAACAATTACTTCAATACACTCTGAGAGTTTATTTTAATTTCATGTTTTAGATTTACTTTACAATCAATACTGGAATCTTTGAACTGTGTACCACAGTATTAGAGACACTTCCAAGGATCATTTGCTTTATTCCACCATGTCCCCTTGCACCCATCACGATAAGATCAAATTTTTGTTTTTGGGCAAAATCAACAATCTGCTTTGCTTCATGCCCAAACAGAGTTTTCTTTTTAAAACCAACAGAGTTTTTTGAGACTTGCTTTTTTGCAGTGTCTAGAAACCTTTCTACTTTTTTTAGCTCATTTTGTGTTTGAGGTACATAGAGCAAACTAGGATTATCATATGCAACACGTAAAACATACAAAGCAGTTATGGAAGCATCACACTTTTTTGCAAGATAGATTGCCTTTGTTAGTGCATTAGATGAGTTCTTTGAGCCATCTAGAGGTACAAGGATTTTCTTTATCATAACACAATCTCAATTATTTTACAATTAAAACAGGACATTTTGCTTTCTGCATAACTCCATTACTTACACTACCCAACAATACTTTATCAAATCCTCCCCTTCCAGAAGACCCCATAATGACAAGGTCAATATTTCTAGATTTTGTAAATGACACTAGTGCATTTACAGTGTTGTTTGACTCTATAATTTTAAAATCAACCCCGATAGAATTCTTTTTTGCAGTATTGTTTAATTTAGAGAAGAGATCTTCTGTTAGGCTTTTTGCTTTTTTCATAATGTCTTTGTTGATTCGCTTATCAATGTACCATCCTCCTAAATTTGCAACATCTAAACAAGCAACAACTTTAAGATTTGAATTATGTTGTTTAGATAACTCTATGGCTTTATTGAAAGCACGTAATGCATAGACAGAACCGTCATAGGGTACTAGAATATTTTTAAAAGTCATTTACTTGATCACCATTACTGAGCATTTAGCTTGCTGTGCAACACCATTTGCAACACTTCCAAGAATTAATTTATTCAAACCTGTTCTGCCATGTGAACCCATAACTATAAGATTAAATTTAGAATTTGCAAAATTAATTATTTCATTGACAATTTTACTTCCCTGTTTAATTTTCACAGACACTGGGACGTTGCTATTTTTTGCTGAAGACTCTAGTTTGTAAATATATTTTTTGGCAGCACTTTGCTGTTTTTTAATCACTTGTTGATTAATTTTAGAATGTCCCATTATTGCAGAATATTCACCTTCTATGACAGTAAATATAGTAATTTTAGAGCCATCTTTTTTTGCAACATCCAATGCTTTTTGAAACGCCCTATTAGAAAAATTAGAGCCATCATAAGGCACTAGAATATTTTTAAAAATCATACAGCATATTATATAAATTTGAATTAAAGGTATACACATGATTCTCAAAAATGGATTTTTACATCATAACAATGTGCATTTGTAAGACAGTGTGTACTGAGTCCCTATATCATATTTTGAATAACAATACTCATGCAAACATTACAACAAACCCTCAAAATCGAAGAAACAAATCAAAAAGATGACATGCTAGAAATTTTATCTGACAAGTATTGCAGATCCATTTTGGAATCGATCATGCATGCTCCAAAATCAGTAATTGAAATCACTTCTGAGACTAAGATTCCCATGAGTACTGTATACAGAAGAATTCAAACCCTTCATGACAACAAACTGGTTGCAACGTCTGGAATGATTACTGATGATGGAAAAAGACTGTTCATGTACAAAAGCAAAGTCAGAGGAATTCAAAGTTCATTTGACAACGGGCAAACAGAAGTTGAGTTAATTCTCAATTAATTTCTTTTTCTAATATTCATGTTCATTAAAATCAACACCTAATGAAACGGTAACAATCACGGTAGTTTTTGTAGTTTGTGCTTTGACTTTAGTATCCGGCAAGAATTCATGAAATATTTCTTTGAGTAATTGTTCTGTAAGCAGAGACCAGTTCATTCCAAGCCCATGTTGTATGATAAAATGATGTAGTGAACCTTCAACTCTGTGGTCTGATTTCATACCTGATGCTCGCATATAATCTTCTAGAGTTTCTATGCATCGTTTCAAATCATATTTTCCTTTCATGAATAATACATTGTCTTTGATAATGGGTTTTAGAACATCCACTATCATGTTAATATCTGAACTTTCCAAACTAATTCCAAGTGATGTCAATATCCCTTTAGGAACAGGAATCATTCCAATTTTGTCATTGAATCTATCCCATCTGATAAATTTTTCAAGAATTTGTTTTACCATGACGTTTTGTGATATCTCTTTTTGTGTAGCCTCAGATTCCAACTCTGCAAGTAAGTTTTCAGGCAATCGAAATGTTGCCGTTTTTGTTTTTTCTTTGTTATGAAGGTGATGTTTTGTTTTTACAGTAGAAATAGCCATATCCTCTAATGTTGACATGGCACTTAAAGTAGTTCAAAGAAATTATAGAATCAGAGCATTTCCAAGTCTGACAATCTTCGATGACAGTTTATTACTAAAAATCACGTAAATGCATGGGTAAATTTTGTAAAAAATGTGGGCGGATAATGAAAAATACACAGGCCACTCATTGCTCAGATGAATGTATGCTATCAGAAGTTAAGAACAGTAAATCAGTAATAGAATTCCCCAAAAATGCAGAATCCTGGGATGATGAATCTGATCCTTGGATATAGCATAATGTATTAAAAATAATATTTTTATTTTGTAATTTTTGGCATATTTACTTTCATTCGAAACTGCTTTGCGTTCATCGATTACATCGTATGTGTATTCTTGAAATTTCAGAAAAGTGAAAAATTGGAAGATAAAATAATGAAGGGATCTAAAGAAATATTCAACCACAAATCTTTAAGTTCAAACAGCATAGTACATTGACATGATAGATGTAAAAGATTTGAAGGTGTGCGCCGATTGTGGAACCGTATACCATGGAAAGTTTTCAAAAGAAATTTGTCCTAATTGTCACACCAATAACTATGAACAAGTATCTGCCGATAGCGGCGTGGGAAATTTGGATAGATAAACAATACTTGAATTAGTTAAAGCAGTATCAATCATTAAAACATATTTTTTCTCAGGAATTTTCAGAGGAATCAATTACTCGTGTATGTTGATATCCTTTTTCCAATGCCTTGTTAATTCTGTTTTGCACATTTTTTATCAGCGTGTCCGGATCAATTGTTTTTTCTGAATTCTTGCTCAGAAGGATGTCCAGTATGTTAGGATTTTGCTCTCTGTCGGGTTTGAAACTCATTGATTTTGTAATGCATGACTAGTATATACGAAATAATTCTCTTTTTTGAAATTTGGCTTTCAATTAATGCTGAAAAATCACGTTACGTGCAATAGCTTGCTGTTTTAATTATTACGTTACATGTGCTTCAAAGACTGGATTATCTCATCAATCATAGGCTCAATCTTTGTATTAGATTCGGCAGATATCAATACCAGATAGTCATGGATGGGAATCGTAATGATTGACATGTTTTTTCTTTTTGATATGATGTAATCAAGGGACCCCAAGGCAGCATCTTCGAACTGAATATTGGCAATGCATTTAATTTTTTATCTGTCATACTAATGTTGCTTGGAAATCATCGAGTATGTCAAAGATCTGGATATTGTTTCTTTGGCCGTTTTAGGAGGGCTTTTTCTTGCAGTCATGAATGTTCTGGGGGCAACAGGTGTTTTTCTTGTAAAAAATGTCTCGTCTAAAGTCATCAACGCATCTTTAGGCCTTGCTGCAGGGGTGATGTTGGCTGCAAGCTTCACCAGCTTGATCATTCCTGCAACTGAGATGGGCGGGATT
>NZ_JAOULD010000097.1 GCF_029882185.1 Candidatus Nitrosopumilus sp.
TCTAGGAGTTCAGTTCCACCCAGAGTTTAATAGCAGACCAGGGTATCCAGAAGAATCTTTTGCTGCATTTGTTAAAGCAGCATCTGAATAGATGATTTATGATTCAATTCCAGAATCAGAGATTTTTGAAGTAGAGAATAAAATATCGTGTATTAAAACCATGAAAAAATAAGTTGTACAACAAAGATAATTGGCAAATACAGAATTTTTTCATAATGATCATATAAGAAAATATTTAAAAAAATAAAACTACTTGTACATGCAAAAAGAATAGTCAGAAGAAATTAGTTAGTTACTCAATTTTAGAGATTTCGTAAATTTTCTGCCTCGCATCTCGGATGGATACCTTCTTTTTGACATATCCTTTTTTCAAGAGATGACTTAATGCTAATCGAACAGTCCTATCTGGGAGTAGTGTCTTGTTTGCCAGATCCTTTTGTGTTAATGCGCCTTCATATTCTAATGTTTTTAACAGTAATTTTGAGCTTGGTGGCATACTCAATAATTCCTCGGCCAAGTGAACTTTTTTTGCCAGTGCTGAAATTGCAGTAGAATCTTTTTTTAAACGAATAATTTTAGCAGGAGGAAAAAATTGGGTGCACTCTACAGTTTTGGTTACTTTGAATCTATCTAAACCATCAAGTATTGCCTCACAGTGTACTCTTGCAGAGACATCATCAATTTCAATCAAACTCTCATTAGATACAATAATGGGTCTTCGTGTTACGTCAAGAGAGTTTACTGAAATTATTTCAAATACTGCGGAATCTTGAAACAAAACAGGGCCTCCTGCAGACATTGAATATGCGGAAGAGCCAATTGGAGTAGAAACAATTATTCCATCACTATTGTCGTGCCATACTTCCTCTCCGTTAACTCTCAATGAATGTTCCATCAGCATAGCACTCTTTGATGAAAATACAGCCACATCGTTTAAAACAGGATAGACATTTTTACCATCAATTTTTACACCAAGTCGCGGAACTTCTTCAACAGTATAATTTTGTTTTTTTAAAATTCCAACAAAGGAAGAAAATTCCTTTAGTTCAATCTGTGCCAAAAATCCACTTGATTCCCCTTCATTGATACCTAAGACAGGAGAGGTAGAATCAAAAGTTCTATGAAAATAATTTCTGACACCCTTATCTCCACCCAGTACAATAACACAATCAGCAGATTTGCCTTTTGATTTTGTTATTGTAAAGGATTGGATATCATTTTCATCCAAAATTTTTTTGATTATCTTTGCTGCATTTTCTGTAGTTCCAGAACCATAGATTCCTATTTGCACAAAAGAAACAATCCATCCAGTAGAATAAAAGAATAATGTACACTTTTCTCGTATAACAAACATGATTTTGTGTTTTTTTTTATACAATCAATCAAAACTAGGTATATTCAATGAATATTCCCAAAAATATAAACCCGATATTATGAATTTTGTATGAATTTTAGTACCCAAATAATTCTTAAATTATAAGGATTAGAATGTGTGGATAATTTAGAATAGAAAAATAATTCACAGATTGTCTCGGGCACAACCGCATTTAACATAGACTACTTTGTATTCCCCGTCAGATTTTATATTATGAGACATTGGTTTTCGACAATGTTGACACTCTATAAAACCATGATATTCATCAACTTTAATCATTTTGTATTGCCAAGATTTTGTTTGCTCATCCCAATATACAGAGTTAATTTTGGATGGACCTTCCATGTTTTGAGTTTAACAACTTTTCAATATTTGTCTTTATTGATTTTCAGTTATTATCATATCCACATTCAAAATAAAAAGATATTATTGTGATCAATAGGCTTAAGTTTAAAAATATACACAGTAAATTTGTGGATATTTCTTCAAAAAAATTACCAATTGCTTTGATTGTGTTGCTTTTAGGAATTTTGATGTTACAGATTGTTAGTAATGATTCAAATAAAAAATTCATTGATGCAGAAACATGTGAAATTTGGGTTGAAGATACTTTTACTAAAAAACCAACATACCTAAATGAATTTGATTCTAAATGCTTAGACTTTAAAAATATAA
>NZ_JAOULD010000052.1 GCF_029882185.1 Candidatus Nitrosopumilus sp.
CTGCTGACACAGTTAACATAACATTAGAAGACTTGGATCTTAACGTAGACTCTGATCTTATTGATATCTATACTACTGTATCCGGTAGTGCTATCACAGCACTTAATGACGTGGTTGGCAGTGATGCTCATCCATTTGAATTAAGTGATGGAGATAGACTGGGTAGAGTACTAGATATCACCTTTGATGATCAACTTTGGACTGATCGTGGAAACACCTGTTCCACCTTACTAGGTGGTGACAAAGGACTCGCATCAACTGGCTTTACATTGATAGAGACAGCTCGTGATTCCGGTGTTTTCATGGGAAGCTTCCAAATCCCAGCTACATGGTGTAGAGACGGAGCAACTAGCCCTGAATCTGCAACCGGTCTTGATATTGAAGTCAACTATGTTGACTTTAGAGACGCATCTGGTGAAACCATTGAAGTAGGTGACAGCGCAGGAATTCGCGCAACCACCGGTTCAGTAAGTCTTGACAGAACAGTTTACCCAGTACCATTTGGTGTACCATCGAACTTTGGTAGCTTAGTTGGAGAAAACTCTCCAGATAACCGATCAATATTCCCAATACATGCAACTGGTATCAATACAGATTTGACTGCCTCAGGCAGCTTCTTAACAAATGGTGATCTGACTGTCCACATTAGAGTTAACGATCCAGACTTTGATATATCCGCAAGCGGTGAAGATGAAATTGCTCAAAATAGATCAGATATTCCTGTAGGCCCAGTACAAATCTCTATAATTAGAGGTTCTGAGACCGTAATTCTCGGTCATGCTGGTGGTTCTTCAGTAATTAACGGCAAGATCTTTGTAGGTGACGAAATTCCAGTAAACCAAGCCTTTAGTGGTGATGGGTTAATTGCACTTAGCGAACTAACTCTCACTTCTGGTGGTGCAGGTCATACTCCTGGTCCAGTAACAATCACTCAAGTGGGTGGCACTGGAGCAACAGGAATATTCACCGAAGCAGTTGGTAACGGTATGATCGCTCTTGGCGAAATTACTGCTATCACAACTTCCGAAAATGGATTCCTTGCTGACACATCAGTAACAATCTCACAAGCCGGCGCAACTACAGCAACTGCAACCTTTGCAGATGCAAGCGCCGACGATAACGTTGACGTAGTCGATATCACTGCTATTACAGCTGTTGGTGCCGGCTTTGTTAGCGGTCCTGTGACAATCACTGGTGTTCCATCAGGAAGCACTGCAATAGCAACCTTTGTTGATACACCTCTCTTGGACGGAATTATCGGTCCAGGCGAGTTAGCTATTACCTCTCCAGGTACTGGCTATGTAGATGGCACAGTTTCTATTGTTAGTACTGGTACTGCTGCAACAGCAACATTTGCTGATGCACTTACTGTAGTCAATCCAAACTTCGTCAAAGACTTTGGTCCAATGGATGAAATTGCACCAGATGCCGGAATATTTGAACTTGATCTTAAGATTAAATACACCGACGGTCCAGCCGACAGTCAATGTCCAACAACTGTTGACTTTGATGCCGGCAAAACAGGTACACAAGTAGAAACAGACAGATTTAGTATCGCTTCACCATCTGGTGAGAACTACTGTATCTTACAAGGAGATATCCTCCAAGTAGAATACACTGATCCAACAGATGCATCAGGTGATATTAACACTGTAACTGATTCTGCTACCTTTGACCTTAGAAACGGTGTATTGCAATCTGACAAATCAGTTTACATTATCGGATCTGACATGATCTTGACCCTCATTGAACCAGACCTTGATCTGGACAATGATCAGGCTGAGACATGGGACTTGGACTTGATCGAATGGGACTCTGATGCCGCAACCGTTACCATGGGTGACGCTGACGGTGAAGGAGGTGCATTTGACCCAGAACCACTAAACTTTAGAGAAACAGGTGATAGCACTGGTATCTTCCAGATTATCATCGAGATTCCTGAAGTTTTACAAGGTGACAGATTAGAAAGAGGAGAAGAAATTATCCTCGAGTATACTGACTGGGGTCCATCCGGATCTGACTTTGTAGGTGATGAAGATGAAGATATCAACTTGACACTATTCACTTCTAACTTCGGAGCAACTGTAGAACTTGACCAAAAAGTTTACACATGGACTGATAAAGTATATGTTACTATCGTAGCACCAGACCACAACTTTGACAGTGACTTAGTTGACGAAATCGGCAACACTGATCTAGACCCAATAAAGGTCTCTACCAGAGGTTCTGATATTGACAACTACAAACTTGTCGAAACTGGTACTGACACCGGCATCTTTACTGGTGAGGTTATCCTTACTGGTTTCACACACGATGCTGACGGTGACAGCACAACTGGTACAAACGGTAATGATGTAGTATCTAGAGCAGCATCCGGTGTAGGTCCAACTGATGGACTATTGCCAGCTGATGATGATGACGGACTTACTGTCTCCTTTGAATTCTCAGAGGATGAAACAATTGTAGGTTCAGCACTTATCAGATGGAATATTGGTGAAGTTCAGTGGCTTGAAGCAAGCTATCCAGCAAGCGGAACAGGTGTTGTAAGAGTAATTGATCCAGACATGAACTTAGATCCAGAAGCAGTCGACAACTTCGATGTCGATGTGTGGTCTGACTCCGATGCCGGAGGTATTGACCTTACTGTAACTGAGACTAATGAGGCAACCGGAATTTACGAAGGTACTGTGTTCTTCACAACTACTGACGAATCTTCTGGTCACAGACTCAGAGTCGCAGAAGGTGACACTGTCACCGCAGAATATGAGGACAATACACTACCAGATCCGTACACAACTGCAGATGAACTTGATATTACTGCCACTTCACTAATTGGCACTGTAGTACCACCTCTTGAGAGAGCACCAGCTGCTAACTTGAGAACCGTTGATGCATTCGGTAACAGTTTAGATACTGTCTCCGTTGACCAACAGGTACAAATCAGCGCTGACTTAGCAAATGGTCAGGATAGAGAGCAAGCATTCGCATACTTGGTACAGATTCAAGATGGTAACGGTGTTACAGTCGCACTAGCATGGATTACAGGTTCACTATCTGCTGGTCAATCATTCAGCCCGGCATTATCATGGATTCCAACACAAGCAGGAACTTACACAGCAACTGCATTTGTATGGGAATCAGTAGATAATCCAACGGCATTATCACCACCAGTAAGTACAACTGTACTCGTAAAGTAAGATAACTAGTTCTAATTACCCTTTTTTCCTTTTTTTGAATCCTTCTTAACGAAAGTTATGCATAATTTTTTCACAAGTAATATCTAGGAGAAGATTGGCAATTAATTAAATTGAAATTTCAAATATCACTTTCTGTTTTTTTTCTATTCTTATTGATGAGCATGCCAAATTCATTTGCAGAACTTGAATTATCTACAAACAGCAAGGTGTATTCTCCCGAACATACTCTGCAAGTTTACGGGAAAGGATTGCCTAAAGAAAATTTAATTCTACGAATTTTTGCTCCTGATGAATCAATTGCAAAATTTGATCAAATAACTACAAATGAAAATGGGTCTTTTAATTATGGATTATTAACTTGGCCTGAACCTTCAACTAATTTTCCATACGGTACATACACTGTTGAGGTAATCAGTACAGAACAAAATGGCATATCTCAAAAAATTGATGTAAAATTTTTATCTACAACAGAACTGCTTGATGTTCCTGTAGAAAGAAATGTTAACACTTTGGTCTTTGCTCCTGAAACTGCCGCAATAAATCAACCAATCAGAGTTTTTGTTCAAACTACCAGTGACGGACTTTTGATAGGAAATGAACCATCTGAATTATTAGGCACAACACACGTACATCTTCCTTCTGGAATATCTGTCTCCTTAACTAATTCATTTAAAACCCTTCATCAAGGATTGTACTATGTTGATTATACTCCTATAGAAGAAGGAACTCATGTATTTCATGTAGTTGCATTTAGTCAAGGAACAACATCTCATGGTTCAGCAGCTACAAATGTTCTAAGCCAAGATCTTGGAGGAATTTCAAATCAAATAATTAAACTAAATTCAATTTTAGATGAAACATCTATTCAGCTAGATGTATTAAAATCTGAAATTAAAGGATTCGATACAACCCTGAAATATGCAAGTAGTCAAATTGATGAAAACATTGGAACTTTTGCACTATCTGCAAAATCAATCAGTGAGTCTTCTGCTCAACTTAATGCATTATTATTACCAATTATTGCATCAGTAGGGTTGATTGTAGCACTACAAATTGCAATTCTTGCTAGAAGAAGATAGTTATAATAAGATAGGATTAAAAAATTATTCATGCCCAAAGCGGCTATCTTCTTTTCATTGTTGCTTTTTTCACCTATGATAACTAATTCACATGCATTCATTTCTGGTGATGTGAATAGTATTGCCAACATTGAAGACAAACTAATTTTTGATTCTGAAATAATACAAGTGAATCCTGATTTTTTTGTTGAAAATAATTTTAAAAGATATTTAATTTTTGGAAACAATCTAGAAGAAAATGCATTTTTAAAATCCAATTCAATTTATGGAATCCAATCTGATAATGGATTCTTTTCTGTTTCTATTATGTCTGAAACTTTGGCATCTGATCTAGTTTCACAAGGGTATTATGTTATTGAAGATTTCAAATTGGATTTTCATTCTTCAGATGAAATAATTAAAGATGTTTCTAGAATAGGTGATATTACAGGTTCAAATCTGGCTAAAACAAAATACAATTCAACAGGAAACGGAACTATAATTGCTATTGTTGATACTGGAGTTGATTTTTCAAATCCTGATATGCAACATTCCCTTGCACGAGATAGAATTAACCATCCTATAATGCTAGATCCTGATGGACAAGGAATAGTATTGACAAATGCAACTTTTTTTGCATATGTTGATAAAAATGAAATTATTAGAAATTACAGCAAGCCAATTCCACCAAATATGACTTCTTCTGCATATGTTACACGTGATGGAGTATTCCTTGATGTCTCTCAGGGTGGTAAAGGAAGTGATATACCGATATACAATTCATTTTTTCCACAGGTAGGCTCTTCAGTAATTTTCAATGGTACGCTAACAAATGATATGAAAATTGGTGATGATAATAGAAATTATATCAAATCAAAAAGTGGAGTGTATCATTTAGGAGTGATATATCAAGGAGGACTAAGCGGTCCTTTGGCACGGATTCAAGTGGTGCCTGTTTTAGTTGTTGATTCCTTTACTGCTGGCGTATATGATACAATCATCCCTGATCTGAGTACTTCTTGGGAGGACTATACAAGATTTGATTTGGAATCCGGAAAAAAGGCAAATTATGATTTTGATTTTACTGATGAAAAACCAATTGTGTTGGGAAGTGGAAAAGAATTTCTTGTTTATGATTCAAATGGTGATGGAAAAAATGACTACAGCGCAGGAACACTTGGTGCGCAGGTTCTTGATGTTTATGGTGCAATCAGAAAAAATTCCACTGACATCCATGATGCTCTAAATGCAATTAATGGAACTCTTTTACCTGCATTGGATTCTGATGGTGAATTCTTTGGAATAATGACTGATTTTATGGGACATGGAACATCAAGTGCAGCATCAATTGTTTCTCGTGGACAAGAAACTTATGACATTTACAACAATTCAAAAAAATATTCCATCACTGGTGTAGCTCCTGATGCAAAGATTGTACCAGTAAAGGCATTGTGGTTTGGCGATACTGTTTATGGTTGGTTATGGTTAGCAGGATTTGAAAATAAAGATCACAGTTGGAAATTTTCAGGAAAACCTAGAGTCGATATTATTTCTAATAGCTGGGGAGTCTCAAACTTTCCCAGTTTCAGTGCTTCGCCTGGAATGGATGTTCTATCATTGATTTTAAGTGTCTTGGCAACTCCTAATTCTTTGGATGATAATTATCATGGTGTTACAATAATTTCTAGTGCAGGAAATTCTGGCCATGGTTATGGAACAATTGGACTGCCAAATGCATCACCGTTTGGAATCTCTGTGGGAGCTACTACAAACAATGTATTTGTTGGATATGGTCCTTTCAAAGATCAACCCCGGTTTGGGAACACAACTGTTCATTCTAATCATGTTGTTGATTTTTCAAGTAGAGGTCCTGGTCCTATTGGAGATCCGAAACCTGACATCATGAGTATTGGTGCTCACGGCTTTGTACCCTCAAATGTATTAAAAATCAACAAAGATTCCAAAGACGAATCTTTCTCATTGTTTGGTGGTACTAGCATGGCTGCCCCTCTTGTTTCTGGAAGTGCTGCAATTCTAATTGAAGAAATGAAAAAACAATCAAAAGATTATGATTCTTTTCTGATCAAAAATATTCTAATGTCTACTTCAACTGATCTGCAAAATGATCCTTTCACTCAAGGTTCTGGATTGGTAAATACAGAATCTGCTTTAGATTATGTTAATGGTGAAAATGGAGTTTTCATAGTTTACAATGATGGTTCATTTGATAATATCAAAAAAATTCTTCAACCTGCAATTAAAAAGATCAACTCTACGTCAATTGGATTTGAAAAATTCCAACTTCCTGCACATTCATTTCCTATGACAAGTTGGTTTGCAGGACAACTACTTCCAGGTGAAAGAAGCACTACTACTTTTACAGTTGAGAATCCCTCTGATGATCCTCTTACAATTAGCATAAAACCTCAAACTATATCATTAATGTCAAAAACACATCTTAATGGAACAACAATTGTACAACAACAAGATTCTATTTTAAACAAAACTGGTACCTTTGCTCCAAACTATGTCAAACTATCTGAATTTGGTAATCCCCCTGAACTTGTGACGTTTTTTGATGAAGATAATCCGATATCTGATGAATCTTCATTGATGATATTGAATGCAAATTTCAAATTTGATGATTTTATGAATAATACTTCAGATGTTTATGCTGATGATCTGAAAATTGCATCTCTCTATCTTTATGATTGGATTGATAACAATAATGACACAAAAATTACTAGCAATGAATTATCCATGATCAATAGAGCAGGTTCTTGGGGAACTGTTCAGGAACTTAGAGTTTCAGAACCTAATGAAAAGTTTGAAGGTGTTCCTTTAGTTGGAGTCTATCCTATCCCAACAAGATATTCTTATTGGCTTGGTGAGACAAAACAAAATTCAACTTCCATGGATTATACAATTACTGCAAGTTATTACGAAAAAGAAAAATGGTCTTTGATATGGCCGGAATCTGAAACAATTACTGTTCCTCCAAAAAAATCATCCACTATTGATATAACATTAGTTACTCCACATGATTTCAAAACAGGTGTGTATCAAGGGTTTTTGACTTTTGAAAGTGATAGACATGTTGTAAATGCGCCCGTTTCTTTTGTAATTAAACAACCTGTGATGGAAAATGATTCAACAATCTTGATTAAAGGTATGCAAAGTGATGATGTACTTTATGGAAACGGATTCACTAAAGGCGCATTTGACATGGCTAATCGTTACATGGCTGGTGATTGGAGACAATATTATTTTGATATTCAAAATGAATCAATCAATTCTGCAGCAATAGAACTTTCCTGGATTGATGATGACACAAACCTCTCCGTATTTGTGATGGATCCTTCTGGACAAATTATACAAACAAATGTTCCATCTGGTGTATTTGGACATTTTCTTGGATGGGCTTCACTTGATTGGCTTGGCAATTCTATCTTTAGTCAAGGAGGTGGATTTTTCCCAGTAAAAAATAAAGATGAAACATCAACAGTTCTTTATGTTCCAATTAATCAAACAGGAACATATACACTGTTGACACATTCGACTTTGTTTGGTGGTTCATCAACTACTGAGCCAATTACACTTGTAGCTAAATTTTCAAACATTTCTCCTGAAATGATTTTGGAAAATGAACTACAAAATATAGAATCTGAACTTATTCCAAGTAATCCAAATAATGGTTCTG
>NZ_JAOULD010000001.1 GCF_029882185.1 Candidatus Nitrosopumilus sp.
GCTTTCTTAGCTGCAGTTTTTCTAGTAGCTTTTCTCTTTGGAGCTGCTTTTGTTGCTGCCTTTCTCTTTGGAGCTGCTTTCTTAGCTGCAGTTTTTCTAGTAGCTTTTCTCTTTGGAGCTGCACTGGTAGACTTTTTAGTTGATCTACGTTTAGTTGCAGCTTTTCTTTTTGTAGCCATAACTGAATCCGCATTTTCATCGTTTTTCAGTGGTTAAACTAAAGAAATTTACACAAATTGATTACTATTTATCGAGTAAATTTTTTTATTTTTTTTATTTTAGATCGTATTTTTTATTTCAATTTTTTATTTCAATTTTTTGATTTGATTTTTTATTTTTAGATCATATGTTTTTTTAAAAAATAGATTAACTGTGCCATATTTCATTCGTAAACGTGTCTTTTTTTAAACGCTGTTGTTTTATTTCATTTTTTTAAAATTTTAGATCTGATATTTTTTCTATTTCTTGATATCTTTAACTAAACACCACGTCTTTTGATGATTGTAAGTACGTCTTCATCAAGTAAAACATGATTCAAGCCTACTCTTTGACCTCCAAACTTTACACTCTTTCCCCAGACTAAACCATATCTGAACTCTTTTCTCAATCGTCTGTGCATTTTATTACAAATATCTTCTACAGTGTCTCCTTCTCTTGCAATAAATGGTTCTTTGAAATCTGTTTCACCTCCTTTTGGCCGCATGTAAATTCTAATGAATTTTAATTTTTCATAAATTTTCTCTTTTAGTATTTCAATATTTATGTCTGAATTTGCGGATACTTCTACCACGTCTGATTTAATTTTTGTTTTCAAATCTTTTAGAAATGCGTCATCAACCAAATCTATTTTGTTTAATACTGTAAGTGCTTTGGAATAACTAATGTTGCCTGCAATATGATCAGCTAGCTGTTCAGATGTTATGTCTTCTCTTATTACTACTCTGGCACTAACTAATCCATACAGATGTAAGATGTCCTTCAAATGTTTCTCTGTAATTTTTGTTAACTTTACTTGCTGTGCAATTGCAATTCCTCCCATTGATGCTTTTTCAATTGTTATGTTTGGCGGTAATTGGTTTAATCTAATTCCTATGTTTCCTAATTCATTTGTTAAAACATCTTCATGATATGGCTGAAACACATCTAATACTAATAGAACTAAGTCTGCGGTTCTGGCAACTGATAAAATTCTTTTTCCTAATCCTTTGCCCGTAGATGCACCTTTGATAATTCCTGGCAAATCCAATACCTGGATCTTCGCACCTCTGTATTCCATCATTCCTGGAACTACAGTTAATGTTGTAAACTGAAAAGCGCCTATTGTAGATTTGGCACCCGTCATTTTGTTTAATAGCGTTGATTTTCCTACACTTGGCAATCCTATGAAAACAACAGTTGCATCTCCTGTACGTCTAACATCGAATCCATCTTGCTTCATTCCTGATTTTTTTGCAACTTCTGATTCTTGCTCTCTTTTCAGTTTTGCAATCTTTGCCTTTAGTAATCCAATGTGGTGCTCAGTCGCTTTATTGATCTGAGTTTTTGCCATCTCGTCTTGAATTGCTTTGATTTTTTCAGGAATTCCCATCACTAGTCAAATCCGTTTACATTCTTTTCAAATAAAACCGTATTACTTGGGTTAGTAGCAAATATTATTCGGTTCTAAAAACAGTTTTTGTGAAAAAGAGAACGTTTGCAGTGGATATTGATGGTACTATTACTGAAAACGGTGGTGGTCGAATTCATCTGGATGCTCTAGAGGCATTACGACGTTTAACCGTCATGGGTCATAATGTCATTTATGTCACAGGACGTTCTTCTGTTGAAGGATTTCTACTTTCTGTTTTTGGTGGGACCACAAAAATTGCTGTGGGTGAAAATGGGGGTTGTATTACATTAGGTTCTAATGATCATATTTTGTTGGGTAAAATTGATGAATGTAAAAGTGCTTTTGATATGATAAAAAGTAATATTGACAATGTGAAAGAGAAGTGTGTCTTTCCTAGGATGACTGAAGTTGTTTTGGAACGGACTTTTGACTTAGATCTTGCTAGAAAACTGCTCTCCGAAAAAAATATTTCTGTAGAATTGTCTGATAGTCAATATGCATATCATATCAATTCTTCCGGTGTTAACAAAGGAACTGGTTTTACAAAGATTATGGAGAAATTATCTATTTCACGTGACGATGTAATTGCAATTGGTGACAGTGCAACTGACATTCCTCTGTTTAAAATAGCAAAAACTAGTATTGCTTTAGGGAATGCATCCGATCAGGTAAAATCTGAAGCAAATATGGTGGTGTCTGCAAGTGCAGGTGATGGTGTTCTTGAAGCATTAGATAAATTAGCACCTATACTATCTAAGATATAGTAATGACATTCAAATCAATACTGGATGAAATTGAGAATAATCTGAACAAAATACTATCTGATCTATTCTTGTCTGACGTACAGTTCTCCGTTGAACCTGCCAAACCTGGATTTGGTGATGTTAGCTCTAACATTGCTTTCTTGCTTGCAAAACAACTCAAAAAAAGCCCTCAAGAAATTGCTAAAATGCTCTCTGAAAAATATTCTTCTTGTAGAAATACTCTTGTTTTAAAATCTGAATCTCATCCATCTGGGTATCTTAATTTCTATGCAAATTGGGACAATCTAAACCAGTTGATTTTATCTGAATCTCATCTTGAAACTTGTGGTGATGTTGATATTGGAAATGGATCAACAATAGTGGTTGAACACACAAGTGTAAATCCAAACAAGGCGCTTCATATTGGACATGTCAGAAATATAATAATAGGAGATACTATTTCTCGAATTCTACAAAAAGCAAAATACAAAGTCAATGTGTTAAACTACATTGATGATTCTGGACTTCAAGTTGCAGATATCATAGTCGGATTCACACATTTTGATTATGATCAAGAACCTCCAAATGGAAAAAAATTTGATCATTACTGTGGTGATAATGTTTATGTTAAAACGACTGAAAAATACGAGGCTGATCCTGGTCTTGAAGATATTCGAAAAAATGTTCTAAAAGAACTTGAAGATGGAGATTCTGAAATTGCAAAATTTGCAGATACCATAACTAGGAGGGTATTGGCAGGACAACTTGAAACTTGTTGGAATCTTGATGTCACATATGATTGCCTAAATTTTGAATCTCAAATAATTCGTTCTGGTTTATGGGATAAAATATTTGAAAAACTAAAAGAAATGAAACTCATTGAATTTGAAAATGAGGGAAAAAACAAAGGCTGTTGGGTAATTCGTGGCGAAGGTAAGGAAGAGGACAAAGTAATTGTCCGTAGCAATGGGACTGCTACCTATATTGCCAAAGATATTCCATATGCTGCCTGGAAACTAGGCTTACTTGCAGATCCGTTCAATTATGAAAAATATCCCTCAGAACAGCCAAATTCACGTATTTTGTGGCAAACTACTTTGGATAAAACAAATCCCATCTCCAAAAATTTTACTGGAGAAAAAGTTGTCACTGTAATTGATTCTAGACAGGCTAGATTACAAAAAATAATCACTAGTTTGATGGGGAAATTTAAATCGACACCAGACGCATATAGTCATCTTGGGTATGAGTCAGTCACTCTAAGTTCTGAAACTGCAAAAACTCTTGGTTTGGACACTGATGGGAAACAAGCTCAAATGTCTGGACGTAAAGGATTGTATGTAAATGCCGATTCCGTATATGATATTCTAAAAGAGAAAACAAAAGACGAAACTAAAAAAAGACATCCTGAAATGAGTGATTCTGAAATTGATTCCATTGCTCATTTAGTATCTGTTGGAACTTTGAGATATGAAATGATAAAACAAGATTTAGATAAAATTATCACTTTTGATTTGACAAAATCTCTTAGCTTAGAAGGTGACACTGCACCTTACATTCAATATACTTATGCAAGAGCATCTCGAATTCTGGAAAAATCTAATCGTACTCCGACAATTGATGTGAATTTCTCTTTGTTGAAAGAAAAACATGAATTGGACCTGATCAAAAACATTGGGCTTTTTAATTTACAAGTTAGAGATGCTACAAACAATCTTTCGCCTAAAGTTATTGCAAGATATTGTCATGATCTGGCAGTGGCGTTTAATTCATTTTATGAAAAATCAAAAGTGTTGGATTTGAACAATGTTGATCTTGAAAATGCTCGGTTATGTTTGGTGACTTCTTTTAAAATCGTTTTAGAAAAAGCATTATCTCTTTTAGGAATCAAAGCTCCTGACAAAATGTAATGTTCTAGAGAGATAAGGATATTATCTCTCTAGGGATGCTTTACTGAGTCGAAACTCTGTAAAGTATCTTGGCGTGCAAACCAATTATTGTTTGGCAAGTTCAATTGAGCCATAAATGTTTGGTTTTAGTGCGTTATTTTCTGAAAATCCATATTTTACAATAATCATTATTATTTTTTTACAGAATTTTCATAGTTGGCTTATTGGCGCTAAAACCAGCCCTACTAAGTTCATAAAAAATATCTTGATTTACGTATGGATGATTTCAAATATGAAGACTAACATGACCCACTTTAAAATTCAATATTACGTCAATGATGATTCCAAATTATGCCCTTGTCTTCTTATCTTTGAACAATAACAAAATTTCAAAAAATTACCTACAGTTGCAGAATGTAGAATAGTTCCAACTAAAGAAAAACATGTGAAACCACAGAGAGATAATGCAAAAAGCACAGGCTGCAAAAAATAATGTTGGTCACATTCAAAAACTGTCTCAAATCGTTGAGTAGGTGATTATTTCCTGGGTTTTCGAGGGTTTTTCTCATAAAATTTCTCGATATTCTCATTCCATTCTTTGTTATCTGGAAGTTTTGTACGATCATGAGGTCTTTTTCCATTGATTGACAATGTCGTACTGTTATCTTGATAAAATCTGTCTGTTTCATTTATGAGGATTTCTAGAAATCCTGATGCCCCTTTGGCTTCTTCCCCTTTAGGTTCTCTATGATTCAAAATGAATTTTGCAAGTGTCTCGATCTTTGCTATTTTTATTCTGTATTCACTAAGAATTCTATGCTCTAAAGAAATCATTTCATTTTGATGGTATTTTACTAGTGTATCTTCATTTCGGTTTGGTTTTTCTTGAAAAATTGACTGTTTAACCATACATTGATTTGTCAATTGTAGCATCTGTTGTATTGCCTTGTGTTGAAAATCCACTAAAATTTGAACGAAGAATTTTTTGAATATGTGCTGAAACTCTTGCTACATTATCCCACGTATTGTGAAATGAAACTCTATCTAGAATCTCTTCATCCACATGAGAAAATATGGCCAATCCTGCAATGTTTTCACCCTCTTTGATCCATTGATGGCCTACGTGGCATATGGTGCAAATTTCACTTATCTCCATTATTGCTTTTGAAAATGATGGATTTTTAATTACTAATAATTTTGAATCCTGAGATGGAAAACGCATATTTACATTCACATGGATTCTATCCATTCTGTTTGCATTTTTACTAATTATCACATTTGCACCTACGTGAAATTGCCAGTCTATGATCTTACTTTTTTCTTGAATTTTCTTGGTTTGATCTTCATAATTGATGTTTGTTACTTTGATATATTCTTCAACTAGGTCTTTCATTTGTTCTGATGTTTTTGCCATAATCTTAATCATTATCCGCTGGATATGTGCATAGAAAAAAAGGAGTTAATGGCTGTGTCCACAACCACAGGAATCATGACCTTCATGTCCTTGGGATTCTTTTCCTGCGCATCTGGAACATTTGTCTGATCCCATTGGAGAGAAGAAACTAATCCCACATGACACACATTTCATGTTTGACATACTAAATCTAAAAAATTGCTGTATTTAATGAATACGTATTATTTGGAATAAGAAAAATGATGCCTTTTGAAATCTCTTGGGAAAATTATTCTTCTTTTTTCTGAAATACTCTGTATTCTCCAATGATGGAATTACATTTATGACAAGTATATTGCCCCCTTTCTATCAAAATCAATCCGTCTGCAACTGCCTCATTTGGTTTCTCCTCAATCTGTATTTGTGTTGCTCCTTCAAATTCTGAATTACATTGTTTGCAAAAATGCTTTGACATTTTTGTTGTATCTAGTTTTTCAAGTGATGACAAAAAATGTTTATCAATATTTGGAACAAGTTTTGATTTTGTTACTTGTTCGTCTGTTAGATCTGCATAAATCCATCCTCCTGAACCCTCTAGTTGAATTTCTGTCAATCTGTTCTATTGTTTTGATTGGCATTAAAAAACTGTTTGAATCTATCACTTCTAAAAACTGGTTTTCTTCTGGAAAAAAAGTCAGTCTCCTTTACTTTGGAGACTCTGTAATGCATTAACTAGTTTATGTGAGCATTGGGCTCTTCCAGCTAACGCCGCAAGATGTCTCTGACTCAATACATCAATTAGGGCAATGTTTTTGTTAAAAAACTAGAATCAAAAATTATTACTTTTAGGTTAAATTTCTAAACATCCGATCAATAACATTTAGAAACAACTAATTCTTCCATAATTTTCTCAAATTTGAAGAAATTTTAGAGAATCCCTCATAATAATTGTCAAAACAAAAATGTTCTATGCTCTGATTGAGATTGAATTCTATCATATGGGTAATTTCAGATGTCATATTGGTTATGATATTAATTTGAATGATCTGCTATCTTTTCTTTTGAATGATCATAAAGTATTCTTGCTTGTTGCCATGAATACCATACAAAACTCCATATCAAATCATCTATCTCTTGACGTTGTTTTTCTGTAATTTGCATATTTCGTAAATTATAGATTATTTTGCCTCTCATGGTGCCTAATCTGATTCCTAACATCATACACTCTCTATTGTTTTTGGGCAATGTTTTGCCTCTGAAATTTTCAGGAGCAGAATCAAATGACTTAAAATGTTCTGGTTTCCATTCAAATTTTGACTTATCAAAAACTTCAAGGATTAATGTTACTGTGTCGTAATCTAGTTTTTTCTTATTTAATTTTTCTTTAATTAATTCCTCTGAAATATTTTTAATTTCTCTATTGAGTTTTTTCTCTAATTCTTTGAAAGATTTTGATTTTTCACTCAATGATATGTTGCATGAAATTGTAAACTTAAGCGTATTGGTATCTTTTTGAATCTTGTTTTTTATTTTTTTCTTTTGTTATCTTTTTCATTAAACACAAGATCAGAATCGCCCTCCTTTTTTTTCCATTTCTCAAATTCTTTTTTCTGTTTAATCATTTTCTCTCTATATTCTTCTTCCATTTTGAACTATCTATGATGTTTGCAAACTTAAGCATATTGATACTATCTAAGAATTAATGAATACCTTTGAGTTTGAAACAGTCATCATTTCTACCATTGTAACTGGAATGCATGTCTTGTTGGACACTTCTTCCATTTCCTCTTTGTGTTTTTCTTTTAGATGTTTTAGAAATTCTTCCTCTTCTATGTTGTTTTGTTTGTAATTGCAAGATGGAAAAACACAATTGAAATTCAATGGTGTATTTTGACTATGTTTGTTTTTAAGAATTTACTATTATCTCATGGTGGTATATGAAACATACAAAATGACTGAAACTATGACTGAAATTCCTATGATAATCCCCATTTCTTTTCTTGAAAAGACACTTACTCTAAAACTCATGAATTCTTTTAAAATTTTGACCTTAATAATCTACATTTGAGAGACATTTGATTTTGATGTCTTGTTTTTGGCATGTACAAAAGATAAAGAAAAATCAGCAGGTTGCATAATTGGTTTTAACAACTAACTAGTTGTTGGAGTTTAGAATCTAATCGATATTTTATTTTGAACTTGAAAAACATATATCCAGTTTATTTGCAATTTGAAAAATGGATAGAATTGGATTAATTGAAGGATTAGAACAAGCAAAAGTCAGAGAAACACTAAACGTAATGCTTCGAGACAAAGGGCATGAATTTCAAGAGCTTGCAAAAACACTAAAAATCCCTGAAACCGCTGATGACTGGCAGGTAATTGTCTTAAAGTTCTGTCTTGACTTTGAAGACTGTCTGAAAATTTGGACAGATTCTGAAGAACCAAATTCTATCAAAAACACAAAATGTATGACAATCATGCGAGAGCTTGCAAAAGGCAAAAAGAATTTCTCTGAAATTATCAACATGCAAAACGTAGCTCAAACTTTATTCTCAGAGTTCCATGAGACATACAAAAGAGTGGCATGAAATATTTCTCAAAACTTTTTAGAATCTAGGGTGCACCACTAATTTCATCAAGAAATCCAATTACAAAAATTACTGCAACTACAGAGGCTATTCCCAAATTACGATGTAATTTCAGATTCATTTTCTTTTCTTGGGATGGGCTTGACTCATTACAAACTTAAGCGTATTGACGAGTTTAGAATCTAAGCAGTATAATAGACTTTTTTCATTTGTGACAATCGCAACTGCAACTATTTGGAATACGTCTGTGGTTAAGACATTCCATACAGTCTTTACTTCGTCCACTTTTTACCCTTAACCATTCTTTGTCCATTCTTTTCTAATCCTTGTTATTCCAAATTGTGTGAACTTAAGCATGTTGTCATTCTCAAATTTTTGAAAAATTAGTCGCCATATTGACTAAATCTGCTATTGGTTAAAAGGTCTAATCAGATCAGTAGATTCTTATCTAAAATTTTTAGGAAAAATGCATGGCAAAAATCAAACAAAATTCCCCGGTACTGTTCTTTTATAATAATTCAAAAAAATGGTTGACAAAAATTTCAAAAAATGAATCTTTTCATACTCATATAGGAATACTGAAACATTCTGATGCAATTGGAAAAGAATATGGCTCCAAGTTAATCACAAACAAGGACAAGTATGTCTATCTTCTTGAACCTACGATGTATGATTATGTAATGAGAATTCAACATGGGACTCAAATCGTGTATCCAAAAGATATTGGTTACATTATTGCAAGAGCTGGGATAGGTGATGGTCAAAAAATATTAGAAATTGGAACTGGTAGTGGCTCGTTGACTTCGTTTGTCGCAAGTGTTGTTAAACCTCGTGGACATGTATACACATTTGATGTGGATGAAAATTTTATGAAGATTGCTGAAAAAAATATCAAAAAAGCAGGAGTTTCAAAATATGTGACACAACATAATTTGGATTTGAAGACTGTTAAAAAAATGCCTCTGGAAAACATGGATGTTGCATTAATTGATTTAGGTGATCCTTGGGTTGTTATTCCTCAAGTTAGGCAGATGCTTAAAGGAAGCGGTAGCATATTTGCAATTTGTCCTACGATGAATCAATTGGAAAAATTAACTATGGCTTTAGTTGAAAATGAGTTTACTGATATTGAATCCACAGAACATATTATTCGAAATATTGAAGCTAGGGAAGGAAAAACAAGACATTCTTTCCAAGGTATTGGTCATACGACATACTTGTGCTTTGCAAGAAAGGCCTTTTTTGATAGGGATACTCAAATGTCTCCGGAAAACTCTTCATCTCGTGATACTAAAACAAGCTCAAAACCTGTAAAGAAATCTATCAAAACAACCAAAAAAATAACAAGCACCGTAAAGAAATCAAAAACAACCAAAAAATCCTCTAAAAAATAACTCTGGCTGTCTACATAAAACAAGATTTATTCGGCTATTTCTTAGAAGATAACACATGATAAGAAAGAATCTAACTTTATCCATTGTAAAAAAATTCATTCCTGCTAGAAAAGCAAAATCTAGAAAGGGAGATAATGGTATTGTCCTTGTTGTTGGTGGAAGCTATATCTATCACGGTGCTCCGATTTTATCTTCTATTGCTGCATTGAAATGTGGTACAGATCTTGTTTATACTTCAGTTCCCAAAGTTAACGTTACTCCTACTAGATCAATCTCTCCTAACTTGATTGTAATTCCATTAGTTGATCAAAAACTAACTCTTGGTGCTGTAAACAAGCTAATTGGTGCATTACCTCATAATTTGCATTCAGCTACAATAGGCATGGGTCTTGCAATCCAAGAAAAGAACTCTCTATTGCATTTTGTCAAATCCTTACTTGATAGAGATGTTAGGTTGTCGTTGGATGCAAGTGCATTAATTCCCGATGTGTTGCCTTTACTTGCAAACAAAAATGTTGTAGTTACTCCTCATGCTGGGGAGTTTAAACGATTATTTGGTGAATCTCCATCAAATGCTAAAAATGAAAGAATCAAACTAGTAGAGAATAAGGCTAAAGAGTTTGGAATTACTGTGTTGTTAAAAGGAGCTACTGATGTAATTTCTAATGGTTCTATCACTTATCTTAATGAGAAGAAAACTCCTGCAATGACTGTTGGTGGAACAGGTGATGTTTTGTCTGGATTAGTTGCTGGATTATTATCTGTTAATAGAAATCCTTTGGAATCTGCAGCAGCTGCTACATTTGTCAATGGTTTGGCAGGTAAATCTGCACAAAAAAAATTAGGATTACATATGACTTCTATGGATCTTTTAGATGAAATTCCCATTGTCATGAAGCCTTTTGACAGAATTGTGTGACTAGAATATGTCTTTCACAAAACATATTGATTCTCATATGGATGATCTTGTCGCTGATTTGCAAATGCTGATTCGTCAACCAAGTGTATCTGCAAAAAACGAGGGAATTGAAGAATGTGCAAAATTAGTGCAAAAATTATTAAAAAAATCAGGTGCTAAATCCGAAATTTTGAGATTGAGGAAAGGTGTTGCTCCAATTGTATATGGTGAAATAAAATCAAAACAAAATCCTGAAAAAACCCTGATGTTTTACAATCATTATGATGTGCAACCTGCTGAACCCTTTGATTTATGGGATGATCCTCCATTCAGTGGTGTCAAAAAAGGCAATAAAATTTTTGGAAGAGGAGCATCTGATGACAAAGGAGAACTAATTACTAGAATCAAAGCAGTTGAGGCATATCTTAAAACAACTGGTGATGTTCCATGCAATATTAAATTTGTAATTGAAGGTGAAGAAGAAACTGGTAGTGAACATATTGAAGATTATTTGAAAAAATACAAAAAGAAGTTTTCTTGTGATGGTGTAATTTGGGAATTTGGATATGTTGATGCAAAAAATAGGCCTATTGTTGGGCTTGGCATGAAAGGATTACTCTTTGTAGAACTATCTGTACAAGAATCCGTCCGTGATGCTCATTCAAGTTTGGCAGTTTTGATAAAAAACCCTGCATGGAGATTAATTGAAGCTATAAACACACTTCGA
Source organism: Candidatus Nitrosopumilus sp. (assembly GCF_029882185.1). Classification (GTDB taxonomy): domain Archaea; phylum Thermoproteota; class Nitrososphaeria; order Nitrososphaerales; family Nitrosopumilaceae; genus Nitrosopumilus. The sequence continues at coordinate 11,245 of NZ_JAOULD010000001.1, forward strand.
AATTCTGATGGTAAAATTCTCATTAAAGACTGGTACAAAGAAGTTTCATCTTTATCTAAAAATGATTTGGGCATTATTCAAAAAGAACCTTTTGATGAAAACGTATTTAAAAAAGAATTTGGAATCAAATCTTTCGTAGGTAACAAGAAGGGTTTGGAGGCAAAAAAAGCATTGGTTGGAGATGCAACTTGTAACATTGCAGGATTTGTTTCTGGTTACACAGGAGATGGTGCAAAGACGGTTCTTCCTGGAAATGCACTTGTAAAAATAGATTTTAGACTGATTCCTAAAATGGATCCAAAAAAACAAGTATCTAGATTAAAAAAACACCTAAAATCAAAAGGTTTCTCGGATATTCGAATCAAAGTATTTCATGGAGAGGCTGCTGCTAGAACAAAATCTTCACACCCTTTTGTTTCTCAAGTAAAGGCTGCTGCTGACAAATCTTTTGGTAAATCCATCCTAAATGTATCAAATGCAGGAACTGGGCCCATGCATCCTTTTGTAGAAATTCTAAAAGCTCCGTGTATCTCTATAGGAAGCACATACATGTTTTCAAGAATACACTCTCCAAACGAGTTTGCAAGAATTGATTTACTCAAGAAAACTACAAAATGCATGTGTATGATAATGGATAACTTTGGAAAAAACTAATGAAGACATCTAGGTAATTTCTTGATTACTTGTACAAGTGATATTCTGCCAGGACCTGCAATCATTATGAGTAATGCCGATGCAAGTAAAATCAAATCTAATTCTACTCCCCCTTTTCCAGTAATGCTTGATGCTCCTTTTACCATAAAAATTGCCCCCAACATAATGACTGAAATTAACGATGCTGATAATCTACTCAATACTCCAATAATTATCAAAATGCCCGGAATTAATTCTGCCAATGCAATAGGAATTTGCATTTCTGCTGGTAATCCCATGTTAGGTAGATTTTCTGCAAATCCTGGATTAAATTTTGAAATTCCGTGAAGAATGAAGATCACTCCTAAGGCTGATCTTAATCCCATAAAGACAATGTCGTTTAGAAATTTCTCCCTAATCTCTGCAGTTGTCAATGCGTTCTTCTTCAATTTTCAGTATAATTATTTTGCCCATGAATTACACGTTAAATGTAGAAAGCCCTTTATTATGCGGCAAAATTATTTCAAATATGTCAATGTATATGCCAGGAGCAACTGCTGTTGGAATTACTTTTGATGGTGGTGTAGTTTTTGCGAGTGAAAAAAGGATCGCATTTGGAAACTTTTTGGTAAGTAAAACTACAAAGAAAACATTCCCTATTACTCCTAAGGTTGGTGCAACTTGTGCTGGTCTTGTGGCTGACATGCAAATTTTGACATTACAAATTGCAGCACTTGCCAAAATTAGAAAGATGGAACTAAAAAGAGATGTTCCTCCAAATACTGTAGCCAAAATGATGTCAAATATGATGTATGAAAGAAGATACTTTCCACTATTGACTCAAGTGATCGTAGGTGGAGTTGTTGACAAACCTATCATGTATACTCTTGATCCTTTAGGTTCAGTACTTCCCGATGAATTTGCTGCAGTTGGAACTGGAGCTGAAATGGCGTTAGGTGTTTTAGATCCTCAATTCAAACCAAACATGACTAAAGATGAGGCAGTTGATTTAGCAAAACGTGCAGTTCGTGCAGCTGCTCTTAGAGATTCTGCAAGCGGTGATGGAATCGATATACTTGTAATCACTAAAGATGGCACCGAAGAATATTCAGAAGATATCAAGTAATCAAAATTTTTAAAAATTCTATTTAATCGTAAATTGTTTTACCTGTTTCCCAAAATCTGTCTGAGATATAATGTATATTTTTAATGACTTCTCCTTTTTCCATATTTTCTAATTCTGAGCTTGCGACTAATGACTTTCCAATTGCTAAAAATTTATGTTGTGATTCTTCAACAATACAAACAAGTTTATCTTTTTCAAACTCTGTAAATTTTTTAATGCCTGGTCTCATCACGTTTGCTCCTTTACACATGAATTTGACTGCTCCCATGTCTACAGTTACTGATGGAAATTTCTCCAATGTTTCTGTTTCTGATAGAAATGGAAGGTAATCATTATCTACCTTTAAAATTTTAATTCCACTACCTGTGATGATTTGTGCGTCATCCAGTATTTGATGAACTTTGACATTTTTAATTTTAGGGAATTCTATTCCCCATCTTTCTGAAACTGTTTTTAAAAGTGCAGATGTTTCACTTTTTGAAATTAAATTAGACTTCAATCTCTAGCAATCTCTTGTCTGATATCTAACAAATCTCTGAGAATTGAACTGGCAGTTTCCATTCCTCCTGCACCTTTTCCGATAATTGTTTGAGTTCCTGAATGTTCTGAAGTAAATGCAATTGCATTTAATGTTCCGTTAACACATAGGGGATCATCATTAGATACTTCCTTTGGTCCTACTATGAGATCTTTGTTACATGAAGCAATTAATTTGATTGAAGAATTATTTTTTGAGGCTTTTTTGATATCTTCAGAAGTGATTTTTCTGATTCCTGTACAGTTAATGTCTGGAAGTGTTACTTTCATTCCCATTACCCAGTTTGCTAAAATGACTAATTTTGCTGCTGCATCTAATCCATCTAAATCTAAAGATTCGTCAGCTTCGACATATCCTTTATCTTTTGCATCTTTTAGCGCATCATTATATGATATCCCTGTCCCCATATTTGTTAAAATGTAATTTGTGGTTCCATTGAGAATACCAGCAAATGATGTAATTCTTTCCCCTCTAAGGCTGTTTTTAGCATAATCTAGAATTGGCGTACCTCCTCCAACTGTACCGCTAAATTTGAACATGACTTGATTGTATGTTGCAAGTTCAAGCAATGAAGGAAATGCCAAAGCTAATGGTCCTTTGTTAACTGAAATCACATGCATTCCTTTTTTCATTGCAGTAGTAATGTGTGTCATTCCAGGCTCTGCATCTTTGTAGTTGCTTGCTGTGGTCTCGATGAGAACATCAGCTTCTATGTTTTTCAACATGTCTATTCCTGACATCGTATTTTTCTTGTCTGCATATTTTTTTACAGTTCCAAATTTTTTCTTCACATAAATCAATCTGTTAAAATCTAATCCTGATTGATCTACTGCACTTCCTTTACTATCAAACACTCCTACTATTCTTGGTTTTAATCCGTATTTTGCATAAAGATCTTCTGATCTAGAATCAAATAATTTTACTAAGCTTTGACCTACTACTCCAAAACCACATAATATGATTCTCAAACCATTTCATTCCTTTTTGTTATGTTATCTTGTGTCATTATGTTTCTCTTAATTTTCTTATCATTAATTGTGTTTTATTAATAATTTTTGAATATTATTTTACCTGTGGCATTTCTTTGATTATTTGTGGCTATTCTACATTATTGTCATTTTCATGTTGTAATGAAATAGAATTGATACAATATCTTTGATTTGTCGGATTTGGACCGTCATCAAACACATGACCTAGATGTGCCCCACATCTGTTACAATTAACTTCTGTACGAACCATCCCGTATGTTGAATCTGAAATATATTCAATTTTTTCTTCTGAGATGGGTTCCCAAAAACTTGGCCATCCTGAGCCTGAATCAAATTTGGTATCTGATGAAAAAAGTTCCTCTCCACAGCACACGCATTTGAAAATTCCTTTTAATTTGGTATTGTTATATTTTCCAGAAAAAGGCGGCTCTGTTCCATGATTGATGCAAATTTCGTACTGATCTGGAGTGAGTTGTTTTTTCCACTCTTCTTGGCTCTTCTCAATTTTCTCTATCATGACATTTTTTGTCGTTTCAATTATTAGAGTTTTTTCTATTTTTTCAATTTTTTTCTCTTTTCTTCGGTTCTTTTTTCAGACTCGAATCGTTCCAAATCATATTCTTTCATATCTACATACTTCATAATTTTGCTTAAATTTGGATGAACTTTGTTTATTTGTTTGAACATTTGCTGTGCAACTCTTCTGTAATCCACATGTCCTTGTGGAACTGTTCTTAACTCAATTAGATGACATGCTTCTCTGAGATTGAATTTCATAAAATATGGATAGTTGTATCCAAAGTTTACTACATATTGTCCTTGTTCTGGATATTTTGTTCTGATTTTATCAAATGTTTCTTTTGTTTTGTCCATACAATCTTTGAAGTCCTTCTCTATTCCTAAAATTTTTATTTCATTTGGCATGTTATATCCGTGATCTGTTGTAAGAAGCTGTCTCTGTAGAGTTAATGCTCTGTGTCTGTGGAAATCTCTGAACATTCCAAAATTGTTACACAAATCAAATGTATAGTAAATATTTTCAAATGCTCTTGATGGTCTGTGACGTCTGTTTGCTCTAATTTCTGTAAAATCTTTGATGATTAGAATTTTTTTCTCATTGGGCATTTTTTTTACTTGTTGCAGAATATTTTGGTATGATGTGCTAGGAGATTGATCATATATTATACTAGTGATGATCTTATCAATGGATTTTTTTTCTGGTTCATAATCTACAAGTTTCGTAATCATTCCTTTTTTTGGATTGGGTTTGATTTCTTTTGAAGAAATTGATTTTGATTTATTTTTAATGTCTTTGAGGTATTTCTGAAATGCTTTACCGTATTTGTCATCGGCTCTTCTTACGAATGATTTGATAGTGGTGTCTAGCTCTTTCTTGATTTTTGAGGCTAAATCTTGCTCTTCTTTTAGCTCAGATGCCCCTAAAACCGTTAAAAGATATTCAAACGCTCGTCCGTTTCCGGTAATGCCAACATTTGTTAAAGTTGATGCAGGTAATAATCCTCTTAGAATATCAAGTGCTTTAGCTTTAGTTGATCCACGATAAATCATGTTCGCTGATTTTATGTCTGATTTATTTTTTAATTTGTGAAATAATTTTTCTTTTCCATCTGTAGAATCTTTGAAGGTGTATTTTTCTATTGGATATTTTTCTCTTACATAGTTTACCATCGGTTCAATATTTTTTGAATAAATATCAAATGAAAAATTACAACTATCTTCATACATATCTGCAAAACGCGATTTCATTATTTCAGGATCTCTGTAAAATCTATACTTTCCTTTTTCTTTTTTGTTCCAAGCAACATATCTGGATGATTTTTCCAAATATGACAACCCTATTCTCCTATCTTCAATTTTTTTTACTGCAATGTTTGATAATCCTTCAATTGCAATTTGTGCTTCACCTAATTCTGCAACTGAGTCATCACCATATTCTAAAAGTACCCTATTGTAAAATTCATCTCCTCTGTTTTTATTTTTTAAAAATTCATCAAGAAATATTCGTCTCATACTTTTGTCAGTTCGACTATACCTTGACATTAATGCACCACGATCAACTTGACGTGGAGTAATTATTGCAAAGACATTGTCTTCTGTATTTGAAAAGTGATCTGATAGAATCTTTTTTTCTTTGATTGAGAATTCTGACAATAACGATATGTCAATTCACAATTATTAATAGTCTATTTCTTTTTTCCAATTTGAATTAGATCTGGACCTTTATCTCTGTCTTTATCTTGACCCTTTGCTTGCCATCTGAGTAATACTTGTTTGAATGCTTCAGCATCTTCTTCGCTTTCTGTATACATCAAAGTTGTAACCCAGTATCCTTTTTTGGCCGTTTTTCCACCGATGGAATTCATCCAAAAATCACTTGGAAGAGTCTCCGTCGCTTTATTGTTTGGATCCTTTGTGGCTTCAGTCCATCTACTTGCAACAAAATTCAAAATTTGTTCAAGTTCTTCTTTTTGAATCATAAGCCTGTTATTTTGTCTCTAGATTTTAAAATTACTAAAATTCAATCGATTTTCAGTTTAGTGAATTTAATCTTACTAAAACTAAAAACATTTCTTACACTTTGTCGGTTATACAAATCTCTAAACTATCACACATGACAAACAACGATATCGAAATTATCGGTAAAAATGTCAAAGACATGTACGGAACATTCATGGGCAAAGTCGTAGGAACAATAACTGATATTGACGGAAGTATACAATCCGTCGGCATTGACTGCGGTTCTCAAGGATTACAGCAAATCCAATATGAGCAATTAGTAGTTCAAGGCGAAGTTGTTATTTTTATTCCAAAATGGAGACTAGACTCACAAAGACTCATTAGAGAAAAACAATTAACTCTACGTCGATTGAAAGCATTGATTGACATTGTTTCAGAAAATGATGACATGAAAGCAGATGCAGAAATAATTCATGAAAAATACAAGTCAAAACTTGTATCATTAGATGAAACAGAACGTGAAATCAAAGCAATACTTGAGACAAGATTGAATGAGTTAAATGAACAAATGAAGTCAGCTAAAATGTTATCGTTTGATGCAAAAATACAATACAAGAGCAATGAAATCTCTGACACAACATTTGAGACCGTGAAATCATGCACAACTGAGGTAATTGAGCATGTAACTCACGAAACAGCAGAAATCGCAAATGTGCAGAATAGAATTGCAGATCTTAAATTGGAAGTGCACGAGATAACATCTCCTCCAACATCAGACATCCAAGAATCAGCCGTTTCATATCTGGAGACTTCTGAACCACAACAAGCAGTTCAGACAATACTTCCAGAAGTACCAGTCGAATCAACAGTAATATCTTCAGAACTCATTGAGGCCCCTAGTATCCCTATACCAGAACCTCCTACTGAATCTGAAACAACCTTTGCATTTCCAGAACCACCCCAACAGGTGACCGCAGAAACTTCAAAAGACAACAATGATAACGATTGGCTTGCAAGAATGGAAGCACAATAATTTTTTTATATTCTTTTTTAACATTTAGAAAGATCTAAATTCATACACTTTTTGATGTCTGAGACATATCTAATTGGATTAGGAAATAATGATGATGATTTAAGGAAAAAGGCTGATTGTGATTTTGTATCTTTTTGGGATAATCAAGCAAAACAATTGTCCTGGTTTTCTCCTTGGGAAAAAACACTTGATTGGAAGCCTCCTTTTGCAAAATGGTTTGTTGGAGGCACGATCAATGCATCATATAATGCTCTTGACATTCATCAGGAGAAAAAAGATGAAAAATCTGCCATTTTATGGGAGGGAGAAAATGGGGAATCTCGTAATGTCACATATGGTGAAATGTTCTCACAAGTAAAGAAATTTGCAAACGTCCTCAAATCTTTAGGTGTTCAAAAAGGTGACAGAGTCACAATATATCTACCAATGGTCCCAGAACTAATAGTTTCAATTCTTGGATGTGCAAGAATTGGCGCAATACACACTGTAATTTTTTCTGGTTTCAGTGCGACCTCGATTAAAGATAGAGTATTTGATTCAAAATCCAAAGTTATCATTACTGCTGATGGAGGCTATAGAAGAGGAAAAGTTGTAAAACTCAAAGATGTGATTGATGATGCAATAAAAAACATTGATTTTGTAGAACATGTAGTAGTTCTTGAAAGAACCAAAAATAAAATTTCAATGGCCTCTAAAGACAAATTTTGGAATGAGTTGATGAACAATGCTTCAGATTCATGCAATGCTGAAGAATTGTCCAGTGATCACCCTCTTTACATTTTGTATACTTCTGGTACTACTGGAAAGCCAAAAGGTGTGTTGCATGGAACTGGTGGATATTTGACTCATCTATATTCCACCTTCAAATGGGCTTTTGATATTAAGGACTCTGATGTCTTTTTTTGTACTGCTGACATTGGCTGGGTTACAGGACATAGCTATGTTGCATATGCTCCATTTCTACATGGTGCAACACAAGTGATGTATGAAGGTGCTCCTGATTTTCCAGATGCATCACGTATGTGGTCTATTTTACAAAAATACAAAGTAACAATTTTTTACACAACTCCTACTGCTTTGAGAATGTTTATGAAATTTGGAGATGCAATTCCAAATTCATTTGATCTTTCAAATTTAAGATTACTTGGAACCGTGGGAGAGCCAATTAATCCAGAAGTTTGGAAATGGTATTTTAAAACAATTGGAAAAGAAAAATGCCCTATAATTGACACTTGGTGGCAAACTGAAACTGGTGGTATGCTTATATCTCCGCTTCCTGGATTGGATACTATTCCTCTTAAACCCGGTTCTGGAACCCGTCCGATTCCTGGTGTGAATGTCTCTGTAGTTGATGAAAATGGGGATGATCTTCCTGCAAACACAAAAGGCTATCTTGTAATCAAAGATCCATGGCCCGGAATGCTCTTAACATTGTGGAATGACGATGAGAAATACAAAACAGTATACTGGTCAAAATATGAAAATCGCTATTATCCTGGTGACTATGCTCTAAAAGACGATGATGGATACTTTTGGCTTTTGGGACGTGCAGATGATGTTCTAAAAGTCGCAGGTCACAGAATTGGAACTGCTGAACTTGAGAGCTGCATTGTGTCTCATTCTGTTGTGGCTGAATCCGCAGTGTGTGGAATCCCAGATGAAGTTAAGGGAGAAGTCATAATTGCATTTGTGGTTTTAAAACAGGGTGTAAATTATGATTCTAAAGAATTGGCGAAGGAAATTTCTAATAAAATTAGAACTGACATTGGATCAATTGCAACTCCTAAACAAATCTACTTTGTTTCGAAATTGCCTAAAACTCGCAGTGGAAAAATAATGAGAAGATTACTGAAAGCAATTGGAAATAACGAAAAAATAGGTGATGTAAGTACTTTGGAAGATGGAGCTGCAGTAACAGAAGTTCAACAAGTTTTTGATGAATTTCAAAAATCTATAAAATCTAATTTAAACTGATTTCCTTTTCATAAAGTTCATAATCCTTCTTCAAAATACTTGTTTTTTCATGTATTGACATGATGTCTCTTTCAATATTTCTTACAACTTATCTCTATGCTTCTTTGGATATCTTGATACTTTTTGGTTTTATGCCTAATTTCCTATATGTAACTTGATGATTCTATAAATTATTAGGCATAAATAGATATTATTGTTAATTTGCTATATGAATATGGCTGGATATCTAGGAAACAAATCTGATAACGTGGTTCATCATTTAGCAGAAATGACACCTGATTGTAAAATTGTTCAGATTAAAAAATCTGAAAAAACCTATTTTATTCCTGATACTCTAGAAGAGGCAATAAAAGAAAAGTTCATCCGTTGCAAATATTGTATCCAATCTTGACATTCATTATATCTTATATTCATTAAAAATATTTTTTAATTTTTAGAAATTTTCACCAGTAAACCCTGATCTGTTTTTTTGAATATTATGTTCTCGAGAATTTACCAAAGTGACTATATGTTTGATTGAAAATTTATTTTTAAGACTATGTTGTGATGGATATATTTTACAATCATTATATATTTTGTTTAATATACGATTATCTGTGTTTTTGATGAATTTAATCTATTTTTTTAACTCGTTAAAATCAATCCTAGATAACATCTCAAACATCTCTTTTAATCCGTCATATTCTGATTTTGAATTTTTATCTAACTGATCATATTCTTTAACTTTGATTTCATCTAACTTGGAATTTGATTCTTTGAAGAATTTTTGATATTCATTTATTTTTTCATCCGTCATTTGTTTTAAATCAAAGATGACTGTATTGCTTCCAAGTAAATTTTTGTTCTCGTCATACAAACTAGTGGCTTGTAATAATCCTGAAAAAGTTTCTCCGTTTTGTTTTTTAAAAGTAATTTTTCTATCGCTCACTTTTCCAGTATCGAACCAAATCTTTAATGAATTGTTCATATCCTCCCAAGATTCTTTTGGAACGTGCTCGAAAATTGACTTTCCTATGATTTCTGATTTCACATATCCAAGATTTGCCGCATAAGTGGAATTACAGTCTAAAATCACGCCTATGGAGTTTATTCTTCTCCACATTATGGGTGCATCTTTGAGCGTCTTTCTGGCTTCTGTCTGTGGCATTTTTTTTAAATTGCATTGACTAGTTATTAAATTGAAATCTTAGAACCACTGGTTAGGGTTGAAAAACACCTTTTTTCTTCACAAGTTGACTTTTCATTTCTGACTGCCTAAGTTTAATTTTGTATCCGCAAAGTGACTAGTAAATTCGTCACTCTTGATATGTCTTAGGAATTATTGATAATTAAAAATAGTTGATTTTGGAATTGATTTTTTAGAACTTTGTAATGTTGCTTGACCACAAGATTAGTCAAACTCTGAAGTATAAAAGATGAATTTGTGAGCTAAAACCACTGATCGAGATTTTGACTCTTTTTTTCCAAGGCCTTTTTTAATCGATTCAATGTTGACTGAATTCTGTCTTCAGAAAAACTTCTTTCTTTAACTAAATAATTTGTTACTCCTTCATAATCTACTTCGTTAAACACAATTTCATCGACCTGTGCCACTTCTGGATTTAAGAATATTTTTCTGATTTGCTCAAAATCTATCTCCTTTAGTTGTTCTTGAATCTGTGGAATGTCTTCTAATCTTGAATGTTGTTTGATTAATTTCATTGCTGTTTTTGGGCCAATTCTTTCAAATCCGTTTGGATTAAAATCAGTCCCAATCAAAATACCTACGTCAATTAATTCTTCTCTTGTCATTCCGATTACGTCTAATGTCTTTTGGGTTTCAATAATTTCTGGCAATATGTCTATGTAGGTATTTCTGTTTGGAATTTTTCTCCGTCCGCTTGTTGTAAAATTTCTTACCAGTCTTTTTGCTCCACATAAAATTGAGTCGTAATCTTGACTAGCTGAAGCGTATGCTTGTCCAGTATTTGTTAAATGTGCTGCAGTAGCTTCACCTTCGGATGGTGCTTCAATGTATGGAATTCCAAAATATGTCAGAAATTGTTTTGATTCTTTTACCATTCCATCTTTCATGCTAGTTGTTTGCTGTGCAAATTTTCTTGCTTCTTCCATATTTCCTTCAGCAACTGCCTTTTCATATTTCACTGTGGCGTCCTTTTTGATTTGTTTTCTGCGCTCAATTTCGGCCGTCTTTAATGATGGTGGCTTTCCATCAAAAACATAGACTGGCTTGATTCCAAGAGACAAAAAATTTACGTTTCTGTAGAGCAAACCGCTTAGATGGCTGGTAATTCTACCTTCTGAGTCTGATAATTGTAATCCGTCTGGTCCTCTAATGCTTGCTAAAAATTGATAAATTGCATTGTATGCATCAATTGCAATCACCCTGTTTGAAAATGCCTCAAGTGTTGTTTTCTCTCTGACTACCAGTTCTTTTAGGTTTAATCCCATGGATTTTCTTTCATCTTTCAGGTATTTTGTGTTTATCTCTTCAAATTGATCGATATTTCAGATGTGTCTTGAAATCGATTTTAATATAGAAATGACCTATTCAAACTATTGCCTTCACTGAAATTACCATTACATTTACAGGATAAAATTTTTGAAATCAAGTATAATTCTGACGATGCCATATCAAGAATAATCTCTTATTTTCCTTTTTCTGACTCTGAACGACAAGAAATTCGTTCTATTTTAGCAGATACTGTTTTTAACGAATTTCATTCTATTTTCACAGATTTTGTAAGTGATGATGAATGGAACAGAACTAAAGATCAAATAAAAAAGAAATTCAGAGGTGAATTATTTGATATTGGCAAAATCTAATTTCAGCAATTCGCTTTATTATGGTGAATATATCAGAATAGTTGCCGAGATAGCCAAGTAGTACGGCGGCCGTCTCGAAAACGGCTACGCGCAAGCGTGCGGGGGTTCGAATCCCTCTCTCGGCGTTGACTTTTCCCCTTTATACCCTCTATTTACAACATATTGGTAATGAATCAGACAACCTTACATGAAATCCATCATATGAAATCATGATACAATAACCAATCCCTCTTAAGCCAATCTTACAAACCATTCTTACAAGTCATCATGATCATCGCCTGCACCTTATGCAAGAGGCAACTTCCGTTTGATGAATGCAGGGTCATGTGTGATCACTGGAATCATCACAAGTGCATCTGGTTAGGCTGAAGATGTTTTGTTGATTAAATCTTGTTCAAAAAATATACTGTGGATAAACAAATGTTTGATATGTCTTCAAATCTCTTTTTATTCCACAATTACACACAATATATGACAGTAATCAAGTAATTCCAAACATTACAAAAGTATCTGTATTGTTGTAGTGATTAGTTGCTATATGCAACAAAGTGGTTTTGGTTTCTGTCATGCTTTTTCACAATAACCAACACTCGATATAAAATTCAGTCCAGAAAAATAGGATCTAACAACTCTAACTAGTTCTAGAAATCAATTCATGTTATGATTAAAGGAATCTTGGATGTCTTTGCAATACCAGTTGGAGTTTGGGGGTCAAATTAATTCAAATCCTTTCAGTTTAGGTTCAATTCCACAAGGATTCAATCATCAAATTGAGGATAGAATTGACGCAGATATGGATGGCGCCAGACTTTCCATACTGTTCACTCTTGATAAATTTACACTGAATTATTATTTCAAAAAATAATAAAAATAGAATGATATTAATTTACAGTCGTAATAAACCGATTAAATGCCATTTCGTAAAGTAGCTGTTGCAATAATCACCCCCACACATACCAAGAAATCATTTGAACTTGGTCTTGAAATGGCTAAAAAATTTGATTCAGAATTAACTGTGATAGAATGTATGTATAAAACCCCTCCAAAGTTTTATTTTTTTGAAACAAAGTCCGATAAAAAAACAACCCAAAATCAGGTTACAAAACTTGAAAAAGAATTAAAAAATTGGAAGTCTATTGCTCAGAAACAAGGAGTACCTATCAAAACAAAATTAGCATTGACTGACAATATTTCACATTGGGTAGTTGACTATGTTAAAGATAATAAAATTGATTTATTGATTGTAGATTATCCAAAACTATCCATGGAAGAAATAACTCTTTTTGATGATATCATAAATGTAATTCATCATAAATCTCATTGTCATATTTTAACGACAAAACATTCATAGGCTATATCTTAATGCCTTTCAAAAGCAAACTGTTAGAATGTGGGTTTACAAAATGTTTAAACTAACATGACCCTTGAAACTTGTTATGACTAATGAAATCGAATCAAAAATTCATGAATCTAATGTTTCTACTGCTGAATTAATTTCCCATTTTAGAGAAAAATGCAAAATTTGTGGACATCACAGAATAATGCATAACGAACTAGGTGTGTGTGAGGGTGTTATGAACAAACCATGTACTTCTGGCTGTGATCATTTTGAAGCAGAATAAGTACTCTTTTCATTTCTAAGGCTTTCTAATTCTTTAATAGGATATTTTTTTTACTGTTATTATGAATTCAGAAAAAGATGGGGAAAAAATCTATCCGTTGGGGTATGAACCCGAAATAACCACTGATGCTCCAGATGACAATGTACGAAATAATTTGTTGAATTTTATTTTAAAATCTGGCCCTACTGAAGTTGTTGATACTGATTTGTTTGCCGTAATGGCAAAGAGACGTTCCACAAGAAAGTTCAAAGACAAACCTGTTGAAACCACAAAAATTGATAAAATTATTGCAGCCGCTGATACTGCTCCAACTGCTGGCAATTTTCAAGGATTTGAAATATTTTACATTAAAAGCCCTGAAAAGAAAAAACTTTTGGTTGGTGCTTGTAATAAACAACCATATGTTGATGCTCCTGTTGTATTGGTTTTCTGCAAAAACCCATCCAGAGTGAAGCTTGATTTTCCAGAATCTGTTTTAAAAAAGTTTGCTATACAGGATGCAACTCTTGCAGCAGGCTATTCTCAATTGGCAGCTCAGGCCTTGGGTTTGAGTTCAATTTGGATTGGAATGTTTGATGAACAAAAAGTAATGGATATCATAGGAACTGATCTTGTTCCTTCTTCTGTGCTGTGTATTGGATATCCTGAACAAACAAAATTCCCAAAGCCAAGACGAAATCTAAAAGATTTGGTCCATGTTTCATGGTAGATTACAGAAAATTATCCATCTTTAAATAATGTTGGATTCTTGATTATTTTATGACAGATGCATATGTTATGTTGAATTGTGAGTTGGGTGCTGAAGCTGAAATTATTGAGCAGTTAAAAGAACTAGAACAGGTGGTAGATGTTTTTGAAACAATTGGAACACATGACATGATGGTGAAACTACAAGCAGAAAACTTTGAAAAGATTCGTGAGATTGTATCCTGGAATATTCAAAAACTGAAAAATGTTCGTTCAACTGCAACCCTGATAAAAAAAGATAATTAAGATTAGGCCTTATCTCAATTAAATGATTGATGAAAAAAACGAAATTGAGAAATTAATAGATAATATGATTACTAGTGGCGATGAATTAGTAAATAATCTCAAAACTGTTTTGCCTAATTCTTTGTCAGAATCTATGGTGATGTTTCATGAATCAAATGTGGCAAACCTCAAGAAAATCAAAAGGTTTTTGAATAAATAGACCCGTATCTTTGATTCATGTGATTTCTACTATATCCTTTTTAATCCTTGTTTGAAATTCATACTATGGGTAGGTCTAGGACAATTACAATGACTGTGAAAAAGAAAACAGGTGATGCATTTGACGCAATTTTGAACATGCCTTCTAAGATGATGCCTGATGCAAAAATCAACGATTCTGGATGGTGGTCATTTACTGGCCCTCATGGAAAATCCAAACTAAAATTTAACGAAAACAAATCTTTGGGAATTTTAGATCATAAATTTATTGATGAGGAATCTTCATGGGATGTTCCAATGAGAGTTGTTTCCAATGGTGATTTTTCTGAAGTTATTATCACCTTGAATAAACCTGATGAAATAACTGATGAACAATTTGATCAAAGAATGGATGAACTCAACGAAATGTTTGATTCGATGAAAAATATTTTAGAGTCCCAACCTTGATGTCTTAGATATTTGTGACTAGTTAAAATACACATTATTCTTCAAGATTAAATGCAAATTTGGTTATGTTATACTGAGAAAAAATGCCCTATGAAGAATATATTTTCAAAGATTAAAAGAAAAAAGTCCTGAATAATATAAAAAATTAGAATCTAAAAAATAGTCCTAATCCGAATCATCTGAGTTTTGGTTATTTCCTGGACCTACCATATCTTTTGGTTTAACTCTATTGTCCCAATCTCCACGTGTACCTTTAATCAATGATATGATCCCTACACCAATCAATACTATGACAACTCCAAAAAACATAGTCTGATCAAATATCTTAAATGAACAATTGATTTCTATTGGTGGTGAATTATCTGAATATTCATAACATGTGCCGAATTGATTTGATTCAAGAGTTGCTGCTTGATAATTCTGACCAAATCCTCCCAGAATTACAAATCCTGCAAAAACTAACACGATCCCAATGATGATAAATCTCATGTCGCTCATGACTTTTTTCTTAATTAATCATATTTACATATTGACTAGGATGAAATCTAGTGTTATTTTTCAAGAGATGCTTTGAGATTTTCAAGCGATGCTTCGTAAAATGCACCTAAAAATACCACAAAATCCAAGAATTGTTTTTCAGACATTTTCTTGCTATTTAGATATGATTGCCATGTTAATTCAACAAGGTTTTTGGATTTTGACTTTATTGAAATTGTTGCAACATACGCTCTTAGTGGCAATCCTTCTGTTGCAATATATGTGAAATATTCTCCTTTTTTCCATGCCACTATGTGTTCCTCAATTTTGTTTCCATCTTCAAATGTGATTAATCTTATTGCTCCTACATCCTTTTTCCTTTTAGATAGATATGTTGTTTTTTTAACATCTACAACCCATGTTGGCAATCCTGCAATGTTGCTAATTTTTTTCCATACTTTGTCTTTTGATGCTTTGATTTTGATTGTTTTTTTGACTGTCCCTGTATGAAATGTTTTTTTTGCAATTTTTACCATGCATTTCTACAAAATATGCTGAATTTTAAATTTTAATTGTACAACCATTTTTAATCCCCTGAAGGAAAAGATAACAAATGGTCTTTGGATGGGTTAAAAAGAAAGAAGAAGAAAAATCTATTGAAGAAATTCCTCAAAATAAAGAAATTTTGCTTGCGGATGTACCTAAAATAATCTCTAAAATTGGAGAATTACGCAAATCTCAAACTCTGAATGAAATAAACGGTTTGAGAAATAGTACCGAACCTCTAATCAAAGATTTGATAAAAATTGGTAATGCTCTTGAAAAAGACAATTTGAACATTGATGATATAGACAAACATCTTGCAATCATTGTAGTGCGTGGTAAAAAACAGGTTATTGACATGATCAAAAAGGATGTAATCTCATTACCTAAAATCTCTTCTTTTGATGATGCTGAAAAATTAAACTCGGTTTTGAGTCTAATTCTCAAAAAAGTAGGAGATGTTTTGGGAAGACAAACTAGAGTCATACACATTTTTGCAAAAAAATATGCTTCACAATTAAAAGAAAATCTCGAGGTAATGAATGCAAATCGTTCTGAAATTAATAAAATATTAAAAAATTATGACTCTACAAAATCTCTTTCTGATGAGATAAATGATGCAATAAAACAAATAAAAAATTTAAGTAATTTACATGAAGAAAAATTGCAAAAAATTACAGATGCTAATGAAAATGCCAAGTCAACTCAAGAAAAAATAAATGATATTCAAAATTCGATTGATCATATCAAATCGTCTGAAGATTACAAAAAATATCTTGATTTGAAAAATACTTTGAATAAATTTGCAACACAAAAATCAAAAATCAAAGATCAAATTAACACTCAATTTACTAAAATCTCTAGACCTTTGAGTAGATACGAATATGCTTCATCTTTAGATAAAGATGAAAAGAATATCTTGTCTATTTTGGTGACCGAACCGTTTGATGTATTGTCTTTTGATAATAAAGATTCTATTATTGTGATTCTTGAAAATGTACGAAAAGGTGTTTCATCTGGTTCTATATCTGTCAAAGATGTCGATAAAACATTTTCTCAAATTACTGAGCTTGAAGAGTCTTTGGATGGCTTTATCAAACAAGTTTTAGAATATAATGAAAAATACCAAGAAATGAAAAATAATGTAAATTTCCTAATGCCTGATAATCTGGGTTCTTTGGAAGATGATCTTGAAAAAAACACTTTATTGTTTGATGAATATAGACTCAAATCTAAAACTTTTCAAGATGAAATAGATGAAATAGATTCAAAAATTCCTGAACTTGTGTCTAAAATTGAACAAAAACTGCGACAGTTTTCTAACACTCGGTATACTGTTTTACTATCTCAAAATTAAATTAGTTCCAAACCTATGTTCTATTATGTTCTTCAAAAAGAAAAAATTTGAACGTAAAGTAATGTTGAAAAAAGATGTTCATGATAGTATTCTGTCATTTTGTCAAATGAAGCACCCAAATGAAGGAATTTTGATTTTAAAAGGAAAATCAAAAAATGGCGAGGTAAAAATAGATGGACTTGTGATTCCTCCTTTCAGTGAAACAGGTCCTACTTTTGCAGGTTTTCCTCATTCTTTCTTACCTTTTGACATGAGTTATGTTGGAATTGTTCATTCACATCCAAGTGGTTCTGCAGAGCCTTCTGTAACTGATTTACATAATTTTTTTGGTTTGGTATCAATGATTGTAAAGTCTCCATATGATGATGATTCTATTTTTGCATGGGATAGTAGCGGCAATCCTATTCCTCTATCCATTGAATGATTTGAGAAATATGCTGATAATGCAGAACAAAAATGAAGAAACTTTATATCCGTTTTAACGATACTTTTAATGACTTGAATCCTCAACTCAAGAGATATTATATTTTCTTAGGCGCATCTTTGGTATTTAGTATCGGATTGCAAATAGGACTATCAGCTCTTGGCGTTCCGTGGTTTATCAGCATAGGATTAGTTATGGCAATTTTCATCTTGTTGCCAATGATTATGCGAAGACGTCAAATGAGTAAAATGGGCAGCTATGGAAGTGATTCTGGGACTGGTGGAGGATTCTTTGGAATGGGTTCACAAGGTGGTTCTGGCGGTGTTAGATACGTATGTCTTGTATGCAATAACAAACACAAAGGCGGAACTTGTCCACGATGTGGTTCTAAAATGCAAAGAGCCGATTTTTAGATGAAAAGATATGTCATTGGATGAACTTCGTAAAAAAGTGATTTTCCATAATTCAGTTGATGTATGGATTGCAATATGTTCAGAAAAAAATGTTAATTGGACAAATCCTGAAGAATACAAAAAATTCATTGCGCATTTATTAAAAAATAATCTGAATCTAAAGGCGTTTAATCTCTGTGCTCATGAAGCAGGTGCTACTGAGGACGAAAAAGTAAAATTTACAGAAACTTTGGCCGAGACAAAAGAAGATCCTAATTCTCTAACATATACCATCAAACTAAATGATGCCGCTTTAGATATAATTCGCAGTTATTCTACATGATTATCTTTTAAGTTTAGGATTAATTATTGCATCTAAAGCATTGCCGATAAACACAAAGGCTAATCCTGTTATTGCTATCATGACTCCTGGTGGCATGATCCACCACCACATTCCTCTTGCTGCTGCTCCAAACGTATTTGCATCATGTAAGATTTGGCCCCATGTTGGAAATGTTGGGTCTCCTAATCCTAGAAAACTTAATCCTGCCTCTGTGGTTATTGCAGCTGGAACTGAAATTGCAATACTTGCAAATGCATATGGTAATAATTGAGGCACAATATGTTTTAGAATTATTTTAGAATCTTTTTGACCCATCATATTTGCTGCATCAACATAGCCTCGAGTTTTAATTTGAAGTGACATGCTTCTTGATACTTTTGCTATGCCCACCCACCCAAATACCATCAAAAATCCTACCATCACAAATATGCTATTACTGATTGTTACTGAAAGAATTATGAGAAATGGTAGTGCTGGCAATGCATAGATGACATCATTAAATCTCATCATTACTTCATCTGTTTTTTTGCCTTTGTAACCTGCATATACTCCATAAAGCAATCCTGCAACAACTGATGCAATTGATACTGCTAGACCTATGAACAATGCTAGAGGAGTTCCCCAAAGCAATCCTATTGCCAAATCGCGTCTTAATTCATCTGTGCCCATTATCCCAAATGCCTTACCTCCTACAATCAGTTTTGATTCATAAATTCGGTTTTCTGAATTTATTCCATACAGATCTATCAAAAAAATATAGTCTCCTTTCAGTGGCTCATTTACATGGGTTTTTGAAAACACAATATCTTCTGCAGATAGTCTTTTGAATTCAAATTCAAAATTCTCTGATTGTAATGACAAGTTTTTCTTTATTGCTTGTTCAGTTGAAAAAATCCTTTCACTGTGAACGGTTTTCTCATTTGAATAAGGAAGTGCTGTTGTAAGTAAATTCAATTTAACTCCGTCTGGTCGTATGACTGACATTTGTAGGAGCGGATTGCCTGAATATTCTGATGAGAATTCATAGATGAAATCATTTGGAAAATCAACATAATCGAAATTTAATCCAAACTGATGCGATATTAATTCTATTTCCTCACTTGTTATTTTTTTTATGTTAGGCTCATTCAAAATTTTATGTTCTGGAATTTTTTCACTCAAAAATATGTTAATCCAAATAGGAATCGCTACTTTTGGATTTTCAATCCAGTTACTTGGATTGTTCCATTCTTGAAATGTTTCTATTGGGATGGCAATTATTGCTATGATTGAAACTATTCCAAGTGTCAAAAGAATTACTATTCCTGCAATTCCCATCTTGCTTTTGAGAAATTCTTGTTTGATTTCTTGTGGAGCAATGTTATTCAATTATCTGTCCTCACTCTAGGATCAAAATATCCATAAAGCAAATCTGCAATGAATATGCTGATTAAGAAAAACACTGTTAGTAGATATGTTGCACCTATAATTACTGGAAGATCCATTACTGTAATTGCCTCAAAATACAATCTTCCCATTCCTGGCCAATCAAAAACAGCTTCTGTTATTATCGCACCTCCCAATGATCCTGACAAACTTAATGCCAAAATTGTCACGATTGGTGGTGCTGCATTTTTTAATGCATGTGTATAGATAATTTTCTTTTGAGTGATTCCAATTGTTTTCTTTGCTATGATGAAATCCTCTTGCATGATTCCTACCATGAAATTTCTCACAAGATATGCCCATGACCCAAAACCAATCATCACAATTGTGATTAATGGTAATGCCATGTGGTATAGTAGTGATCCAATATATTCAGGATCAGACGATGGGATATCCGGTGTTGCCCTAGGTGGAAATACTTGCCATGTAAATGCAAATAAAAATATCATCAACATTCCTATCCACCATACTGGAAAGCTAGAACTGATAATTGCAAAACTTGATGTTATTCTATCTATACCCGAACCTACTTTACTGCTAGAAAAAGCTCCTAGAAATATCCCAATAATTGAAATGATAATTGTTGCAGTTGTAAATAGTAACACTGTTCTAGGTAATTTTTCAAATAGTATGTCTTTAACATCTGAAGATCCCTCATCACTAGTTAGAAAGGTAGCATGGCCAAAATCTAACAATATGATCTTATACATTGTTACTCCTATTCTTTGAGGAGAATACCATGGCTCGTCTAATCCCAAAATTTGAATTCTTTGATTAATTTGGGTTTGAATAAATCCTTCAAATTCTTCTACTGATGAAAAACTTTCTGCGATAGAAGGGTTTTCTGTAATTTCTGATCTAACTTGAAACACAATGCCTTGTTTTAAAATCGTGTCCATATTTGAGCCCACAAGCGCAATTGTGATTAATAGAGTAATCATCAATACTCCAAACATAGTGATTATTCTGGTGGCAACATATTTTTTCATGCCCAATAATCTCAAAGAAGATAATCAGTTTATAACAATAGTTGTTTTTCCCACAGTTTATTACTACATGAGATTACTGAGATTTAGAAAGACATGTCCTTTGATAGAGAAAGAGAAATGCATACCACAACATGTGGTGACTGTGGAAATGAATGTCAAGTGCCATTCAAGCCAAAAGAAGACCGACCTGTTTATTGCAGGGAATGCTTCCAAAACCACAAACCAGCTCCAAGACAAGGTGGCGGTAGATTTGGTGGAAGATTTGGCGGTGATCGCGGCTCTAGATTTGGTAGAAGAGACGACAGACCACGTGAAATGCATGATGCAAAATGTGGTGACTGTGGAAATGATTGCCAAGTGCCATTCCAACCAAAAGAAGACCGACCTGTTTATTGCAGGGAATGCTTCCAAAACCACAAAAATTAGAACAATCGTTTTGAGTAATTTTCAAAACTCTTTTATTTTATAAAACAAAGATTTAGAATCTTCAATGGTTGCCAAATATTGTTGAATAATATTCCCTCTAGAGAAAAAATCAAACCTGGATTATCAGTTAGTATCATACAAAAACATGATCAAAGAACAGGAAATTTGACTATGGGTAAAGTTAAACGAATTTTAACTTCAAGTGAATTTCACCCTCATGGAATCAAAGTTGAATTAGATTCTGGTAAGATAGGTAGGGTCCAACATATAATTTAAAATCAGACGAGAGTGAAACGAACTCTAGGCTTTACTAAGGAAGAAAAGCAAGTCTCTCGTCTGCAACATATAGGCTACCAAATAATATAAACATTTTATGAACTTATGAAAAATAACAGATAAAACTTTGGTGTTTTCTTGATTTTGTATGAGTGCCAACACCATTCGAAAAGCTAAGAAATTAGTTGAAAGTGGGGGCGTAGTAAAAATTGAAGATGATTTATTTCAAATCAAATCTTCATCTGATCCTGAAAAATCTTATTTCGTAACTTCTGATTCTTGTGAATGTTCTGGATTCAAAAATTTCTATAAATTTCACCATGGAAAAGGTCTAAAGGCAAATTGCTCTCATTTAGAAGCTGTCCGAATATTCAAAGATAAAAATTCTGAATAATTCATTTCAAATTTTTTACATCTACTTTTCCAACAATTGCCTTATTTTTTATTATAATTATTGGGCGTAAAATCAATCCTGGGTATTTTATCATCAGTTTGATCAGTTGTGTGTCTGTTTTCTTACTCTTTTCTAAGTTTAATTCTTTGTACATTTTGTCTCTTTTTCTTAGAAGTTCTGATGGTTTTTTACCGGCCATTTTTAAGATTTTTTTGAACTCCACCTCGGAGAATGGATCTTTGAAAAAATCTCTTTTCTCGATATCTTTTCCCATTCGTTCGATTTCTGAAATTGTCTTTTTACATGTGATACATGTTGGTTTGTGAAATACTTTCAATCTGAATATTTTTTCTATGTCTAATTAAAAATTGTTTGGAGGCATTTTAGAACAATAATAAAATCTGTGTTTCTTTGTTTTTTAATATTTTTTGAATATATGACCCTTGACATTTAGCAAATGATTATTCTTCATTTGTTTGATTTTCTTCTGTCGTTTCTTCTAAATGTTCTTGATTAAATTTTTCAATACTTTCTTTTGGTGTTGAAAGCATTTTTAGATATACTTGCATGGCTTCCTCATACGTACTACCATTGACTAACATTTCTTGTTTAATCTTATTTGCTTCTATGAAATTATTTTTTGTAAAGTTCAATTGTTGTGCAATAAGGTCTTGAATTTCTGGATTCACGCTTTTAATATATTGATCATATTGCCATCCTTCAAAAATTCCTGCTCTTGGGTTGTGTTCTTCAATGGCCTGCACTCTTAGTTTTTCTGAGATTATTCTTTGTTTTTCTATGTGGATTCGATCCTCATTTGATTCTCTTGCCTCTGCTTGTTCTTGAATTAATTCATCTAATAGTTTGTGATAATATTTGAATAAAGTTTGACCTATTGGATTTTTTTCAAAATCACTTTCATTTGAACTCAGATATTTTATTGCTTCTTCAGTGGATAACTTTTCTTGTAATATTGAAATTGGTGAAACATCTCCTTTTACTTGAAATTCTGTACTTGTTAATCCTGTCATTCCATACCATGATGCAATAACGTTAACAGTGTATGTTCCTGGAATCCTCTGAAAATTCTCAAATTCTCCTTTAAAATGACCATCGGGGGTCGTGTATATTTTGGTGGTGTCTGATCCTGTTCTGATTAGAACTTCTACTCCTCTGGTTGGCTCATATGCGTGATTGACTACTCTTCCTGTAACCACGACAGTATCTCCTTGAAATACTACTGCGTTCTCAACATTTGCTTCCACTATGAATTGCCATAGTTCTGCTTGGGATGTTGGAATGAATGAAAATATCATCAAAAATGCAAATAATCCTATGAATACAGCCTTGTAATTGTACACATCAGATACTTTTGATTTTTGCAGTTAAGACAATGTATGAATAAAAATTCGCTATTTTTCAACTTTTATTGAGCAATTTTCCATCTGGAGACTCAATTTCATTACTTATCGTCACCACCGACTCTTAAACTATGAGAACAATGTTATCCTAAATCATGGATTTGGAAAAATTCCGAAACGATGTTTCTGAGATGACTGATAAGCTCTCAAAAAATCTTAAAGAAAACGATGTCTCCAAACTTCAGTATGTCCGACAACAGTTAATCGAAATGTATAGAAAAAACCTAGTTAAAATCAACCACTCTATTTTGGAATTGATTTGTGCTAGCACTTTAATTTCACGGGGTTATGCTGTTGAGGTTGAAAAAGATATCACTGACATTCTTGTGTGTGATATTTTTGCAAAGAAGGGCGGCGGTAACACGATAATTGAAATTGAAACGGGTTTTACTCCTCCAGAACATGCAATGGATACTATAGATTATTTCTCTGCAAGAATCATGAGCAAGATTGCAAGATATAGCCAATATTGTTCAAAATTTTCATTGGCTACCCCCGTGGTTGGAATTTTACCTATATCCAAAATTTTCTTGTTGCCGCCAAATGCAAGAAAAAAAGAAGATGTACAGAAAATCAAAGATTTATGTGATCGTTATTACAAAAATCCTTCAATAAAATATGATGATATCTTAAATGCTCATCTTCATTCTATTTACTTGATTAATATCGATAAAGGATTTGCCAAAGAACTTGATCCTCAAGGATATGTTGATTTAACTGATCGTCTTCTAAATAGAAGCGAAGTAAACTATTAAATTCTATATGTGGAGAAAAAATTCAAATTCTCCTTTTATTTTACTCAAACTAAGATGATATGTGCTGCATGTGAGACAAGAAAACATTTTGAATGTATTGATTGCATGAATAATCATAAGACGCATCTTTGTAGTTGTGATTGTCATGATGAAAATACAGAACCACATGAAGTTGGCAAAACTCATTAAATTTAGTTTTTGAATTTTTTTTCTATTTCTTGGGCTCTGATTTCTAATTGACTTGTACTTCCTAATTTTCTATATGTTAATTTTTCAAGTGTTTTGATTATGCTAATGGATGATCTATATTGTGGAATTTCAGGCTCATTTAGTTCTCCATACATGCCGATACCTTGTATGTTATTTTTCTTTGCAAAACCTAAAATCAACCCGTTAAATCCTGTAATGATTGATTTTTGTGGGGTTACTTCAACATCTAATCCTTCTATTTGTTTTGTCAATTCCTGTGATGTCGTAGTGATGTATGTCTTTGGTTTATTGTCAAAAATTCGATTTGTATGAAAACCACCCAATGTATAGATAAATTTTGCAGAATATTTCTTTGCAATATCTATGACATCTTGACATAAAGCATTCAATTCATTGTTGCTTTGTGGTTGACCCTTGCCTCCACCAAATATTATTAAATCATCTGTGTATCTATATTCCCATTTTTCATCTGGAAGATCGATATATCCACCCCTGTCAACTATGTATGTTGGAAATGGTGTTTTTGCAGTTCTGAATGTTTTTGTTTGAAGTGACTCATTGATGAAATTTATGACTATACTTCCAACGTTTCCCATGTCTTGCATAGCTGCAATTATTATTGGTTTTTTTATATCTGGTTGTTTGTTTTGAATGAATTCCACCTATATTCTAAAATTTGATGAATTTTAAACTTATGTTGTAATCAAAAATATTGATTTTTGTATACTTGGATTTTGATTTTTCAAATTATTGGTTTTTATTCCGATAATTTTTCTGAAAAATTTAAATTCATTTAATAATTGTCTTATTTCTTGAAAAGAAAATTTTTCAAAATTTAATTGAAAATATGATTTGATCTATTTTCAGAATTTTGTTATTTCTGTTCTTGTTTCTGGGCGTAAAAATTTCTTTAAAGTTTAATCATTTGTCTAATTTGAGCCTAGGTTCTACTGAAAATTTCCCCTAAAAATTGAAACTAGTATCATATTTTAACTCTTGTAGATTTTTCATTCTTTTTTGATGATCGAGAAAAAATATGAAGATTCATAAGGCAATAAAACTTTCTGTCGACAAATTATGGAAACATCCATGGAAAACATTGGCACATTGGAATATGTCCTTGATAAATATTCCAAAATCTGGAGCTGGAAAGTCACAGGTGATCGTGCAGTGAGTATGATTTCTCGACTTGTCTCTGAGGCATGGTATGGCGAAAATGTAAACGAAATAATCATTCCTGATAACATCGAAACTGTAAAACAACTGAAATTAATTATGGATCGCTATCCTCTTGAAATTCTATCTAAATCAATATGGCAAAGAAAAATTGTAAAAACATATGCTCCAAAACCTACATTGCCTCCTGTTAAACTTAAACTAAAACGAGCAAAAACTGGTGAACAATTCCGAGGCAAATTACTTAATTTCCAAAAGGAAGGATTGGATTTTCTGTTAAAATCTTCTGGCAATGCTTTATTGGCCGATGAAATGGGTCTTGGAAAAACTGTTCAAACACTATCTTATGCTGCAACTGAAAAACAAACATTCCCTCTTTTGGTTGTTGCGCCATTAGTTACTCTAAATAATTGGGAAAGGGAAATTGAGAAATTCCTGAAAAAGAAAAGTCGAAATGGAAGAATTGTCGAATCAGAGTCCCCCAGTGTTACTCTTATTAGAACTGGTAAATCTCAGGAATTACCAAAAACTGACATTTACATAATTAATTATGAATTACTTCTCAAAAGAAATGATGATTTATCTAAAGTAGGACTAAAAACAATTGTTTGTGATGAAGTACATAACTTAAGATCAAAAACAACTCAAAAATACAAAGCAGTAAAAAAACTAGCAGCATTACCTTCAGTTCTTTATAGAATTGGATTATCTGGAACTCCAATTTATAATCGTGGTTCAGAAATTTGGCCCATTATTGATATCCTAAAACCTGGATTGCTTGGTAGTTTTAAGGAGTTCTGTGAGTACTTTTGCTATGTCAATGAAAAAGGAAAAGCAATTGTTTTGGAAAATAAACGTGCTTCACTAAGAAATGAATTACAAAAACATGTGATGCTTCGCAGGAAAAAAGCTGATGTCTTAAAGGAACTTAAAGATAAAGTACGCTACAAGGAGGTTATTGCAGCAGATACTGATTACTATCTTGAGGAATTGGATAAAATTTGGAAGAAAGTTGAGACAGAACAGAAAGACGCTGATAGTGAATTTTCCAAATCTGCATCATATAACAGAGCAATTCAAAGTGAAAGACAAATTGCAGGTATTGCAAAACTTCCACACGTAATCAATTTTGTTAAAAATATTATGGAAATTGAGGAAAGTGTTGTTGTCTTTTGCCATCACAAGGTAATTCACAAACTATTGCATGATAGTCTTCAGGAATTTTCTCCTGTATCTATTATTGGTGGGCAATCCGATTCAACTCGTCAAGAACAAATAGACAAATTCCAAAGAGGAGAATCAAAACTGATGATTGCAGGTATCCGTGCTGGAAATGTTGGTATCAATTTGACTAGGGCAAAATATGTTATTTTTGCAGAATTAGATTGGAGTCCTGCAATTCATAGACAAGCTGAGGATAGGTTGCATAGAATTGGTCAGAAAAATACTGTATTTGCATATTATTTGATTGGAAATGGCACTTTGGATGATCATGTAGCTAATGTCTTAGTTGACAAAAGTTATGAGATTGATGAAATCATGGATGAATCAAAAGAGAATTATGAAAATAAAGACAAGGCTGAACTCATTCTAGCTCAGATTCAAGACAAGGTTCGCTCAAAATAACTAGATTTCTAACTTGTCTTTTATCTTTGATAATTTTTCTACAATTGTATTTTTCTTTGTTTGTTCTAACTGAGAATCTTGAATTTCTTTTCTAATTTCATCTATGATGCTCAAAATTTCTATTTCTGATTTTGGTTCTCCAAATTTTACGTTTTCAAATCCATCCGTGTCTGTTTTGTCTATTGTCTCAATACCTTCTGGGAGAATTTCATACACTTTGATTATTCTTTCTCCAATCCTTTGTGGTGACATTAATACAAATTGATTTTTTCGTAATTTTTCAATTTCGTCGAATAGTTTTTCTTTTGAAACTTTTAGAATGTCTTCAATTTGTTCTATGTTACATGATTTGATTTGTAACAACCGTAATATTTTTGCCCATATTGGAATGCTATTGGCCCAAAGAATTTCTCTTGCTAATTGTGTAATTGTAAATGATCCGTCACTGTTTAGGGAAATCATTTTTCTGTCTTTTAATGTAGCAAGAGCATCTAAAAGTTTACCGACTCCTAACCTTTTCAATTCTGAATTTTCTAGATTATTTTCATTAAATGTTCCATTCTTATTAATTGCTAAATGCAAAATTTCTAAATCCACTGTACCTAGTTTTCTCATACTGACATCTCTTTTTCAAGATTTATCATTCTTTGCACTTGAAGAATATATGTGGATTACACTGTTCTGAATTATGGTTCAATATGATCTTCCAAAATTGCCTTATGGATACGATGAACTGGAACCATTTATTGATACTGAGACTATGAAAATCCATCATCAAAAACATCATCAGGCATATGTTGATGGTTTAAACAAAGCACTTGCAGATGTTGGAAGTGCATCTCACCCCCAATACATTTCATCTATACTATCTGATTTGAAATCAATTCCTGAATATGGTAGAGGTACAATCAACTTTTTTGGTGGAGGTTTTGAAAATCATAGATTGTTTTGGGAAACGATGATCCCTGACAGTGATGGAATCCCTGGTGGGCAATTAGAGGATCAAATTGATGTTTATTATGACAGTTTTGATAACTTCAAAAAAATTTTTTCAGAAAGAGCAATTGCCATTCAAGGAAGTGGCTGGTGCTGGTTGGTTTTTAATTCGACATATCATAAAATTGAAATCATTACAACTGAAAACCAAACTAGTCCTTGGACCCTTGGAAAATTCCCTTTGTTGGGGTTGGATGTTTGGGAGCACTCATACTATTTGAAATATCAAAATAAAAGGCCGGACTATGTTAAAGCCTGGTGGAATGTTGTTAATTGGGATTATGTGGGAAATAGATTTTCAGAACTTGCTAGTTAAAATTTTTAATTTGGACAAATTCTTTTAAACAAACATTTAACTTCAATCATATGAACAAGAGTCTAAGATACATTGCACTTCTAGCAATTTTACCCTTGTTTACAGCAGGAATGACTGCAGATTACTTTTCAGATGCTGAAGCACTGAAGAGTAAAGGTACCGGAACTTCCAAATACGGTTCTGCTACTGGAATCTGTGGATTACAACTCTGTTCTGAAATTCCAGGTGGCAAAGCATCTTGGGAAGCAGGACAAGAACAAGATATTCCTGTAGCTCCAGTTGAAGAAACTAAAATGGAAAAAACCCCTGAGGATGAAATGACTGAAGCTGACATGGGTTCTGTACTTAGATTATCAAGAGCGAATGTTCCAGCAACAATCCCTATGCATCAAGGTTACTATGATGGTGAGGATGTTTATTTCATCATCACTGACTCTAGTGATCCAACACATGCAGATATGATTACTGCAAATCAAGGATGGCAAGTAGAACTTGCTCCTTTGTTAAAGAACACTCCTGCAGCAGCACTTTCAAAAACATACATGTTCACAAATGGCATTGAAGGAGACGGTGTACATAGTTTCCAAGGTGAGGTCTTTACAAGCACCCCTGCACAAGCAGATGTGTACAGTGCATTGACTTCACATGTCCATGTAACATGGAATGAAGGTACTACTCCGAGAATACTTGATTCTGAAACAATGATTCTTGCAGCAGCTGAGAATGACGAAATTACATTGACATCGATTGATGTAGTTTTGAATATGCCACAAATCATTTGGCCTGAAGGTCAGATGATGATAAAAGATGTGGATTTAACAGATACTACACCTTATGGTGGCGGTCAGGTTCTTGATATAGATACAGAAGAGATGAATGTGACTTTCATAGCTCATCGTGGATGGGGTCCAGATGGTAGAACCATCTATTACATTGTAACAGATGCTACTCCAAGTGGTCCTGCTAAAATGATGGGCGTTGCAAACTCACCAACATCTGCAAAATTGATTGCAAATTCAGCAGCAGTAGATTTGTATCAATTCAAAAATGGTTTATCAGGTACTGGTCCATTAGGATTTCAACCTGGAATTGCAGCAGGAGCTCCCGGTGATGATAACTATTCTCCAATGTGGAGAATCTTTGTGATTGGTTGGGATGATCCTGAAAATGCACAGTTACTTGAAACTATTGATGATGTGAACGCCTACAAAGAAGCTGGCTTGATTGATATTGGTATTGCGCGTCCAATGAATAGTGACCATGTTGTTAACTGTCCATTCATTGACCCATTCCAATGATTCTCTTTTTTTAACTAAACATTTGTTAATTTTTTTTTACTTTTTTTTAATATATTTTCAGAAAATCATCTACCTAGTTTATCTTTGATAGTGAGTAAATACAATCATGAGTATAGCCGGAATGTATATGTTAAATTCAGGAGTATATAGACCAGAAAAAATTCAGCAAGCTCTAGATATGTTATATCTAGACCGGAAAAATGAATTCCGTGAATTGTCTAAGATCCTTCTCACTGAAAAAGCTCTTAATGCAATGCCTAGATGGAAAGAATTTGTTTTAAATTTCAGTCTAGATGTTGAGGATGCTTTTAAAACATGGTCTGGTCAAAGTCCTTTGGCTTCAAGCTCTCCACAAAAAGCTTTGACTTTGTTAAGACAATTAGGACGTGGTAAGACATCGATGAATCAACTTGCTCACCTACTAAATATCTCATACAATCTATCATGTGAGTTCAAAGAGATTTACAAACGTCTAAAATAATTTTTTTTATTTTGAATACCTAAATTTGGCTTTGTTTTAGTTATTTGTAATGGATTTCATGTTGGAGGTCAAATTATCTCATGGACTTTACAAACCTGAGTCTTGATATTTCCTAATATTGTTCAGATTTTTTTAATTCAAACCAATACTCGGTAAACCGTATTTGGCGTGCAAACTAATCTCTTACTCATGAAATGATGCTATTTGTGTGATAAAAGATGGCACTTGCGATGTTTATGAATGTGAAAAATACGAATCGTTTTTGTGTGAAATAAGAAATGATTAATTTTCAATGATGAAGAACATAGTATACTTTTGATAATGCACAAGAACATGAAAAAATTCATCAGGTAAAAAATGAAAAATATCTATTATTACAAAGTTTGCTATAAGTTAAAAATTATAAACCAACTGGCAAATTCTGATGATGGGTGGGAATGCAAAACATGTGAAAATTTAATTAATATACATGGTCATGTGATTATATCATGATCTTGCACATTTTATCTAGATTTTAAATTCTGCAAAGTTAGTATGTACTAATTTTACATGCCTTTAATACAAACAACAACATAACCTAATTGATGAACTCTTGTAGAAAGTGTGGATGTGGAATGGAAGTATACCAAAATTGTCATGTTTGTAAAAAACCCATTGAGTTTGTTTGCCACAAATGCAATCGAAATACTGATAAAGAAATCCATTCTGATTGTATTGTTAAAAAAATATCTGTTTCAGCTTAGTGAATATTTTTGCCAATTTTACAAAAAATTACGAAAGAAAAAGCATTTTGCAATTTTTGCCATGCTTCCAAATTTGTGACTGATGATGTTACAGGTGAGATTGCATGTTCTAATTGCGGATATGTTATTTTGGAAAATACAGAAGATCGAGGCCGAGAATGTAGACTCATTTCAGATACAGCAGACACCACTAGAACGGGTCCTGGATTGACACTAAAAAGACACGATCAAGGATTAAACACGGTAATTGGAATTCAAAATAAAGATGCAGTGGGAAAACCACTCTCTTCAAAAACCACTCAAATGTTTGGCAGATTGCGAAAATGGGATAGTAGATCACAAACAAAAAATTCTGCAGACAGAAATCTTCGATTTGCACTACAAGAATTTGACAAAGTGCAATCAAAATTAGGTCTTTCAGACACAGTGATTGAACGAGCATGTTTTTTTTATAGAAAGGCGATTGAGAGAAATATTATTCGTGGCAGAAGTGTAAAATCAATTGCTGCGGCATGTTTGTATGCGTCATGTAGAGATTTAGAACACAATAGAACTCTAATGGAAATTGCCAATCCGTTTGCAGTTCATAGAAAAGAAATTGCCAGAGCATACCGTGTATTGTTTAGAGAATTAAGATTTGAAGTGTCAATTGCAGATCCAATTAAATCCATTACCAAGCTTGCAAGCAAGCTTGGGATATCTGAAAAAACAATTCGAAAAGCAGTACAAATTTTAGATGCGGCCCAAGATGCAGGAATTGTAGCTGGTAAAAATCCAGAAATCATTGCAGCTGCTGTAATTTATGCTGCATGTGTAATTACAAATGAACCCATATCTCAAGTTGCAATATCTGAGGTAGCAGGAACTAGTACAGTTTCAATAAGAAACAGGATTATAGAGTTTAAAACAAAACTAGATTTGTTTTCAACAATAAACTAGGATACATGACTTTGTTCAAAAAGAATGCCACATTACAAGCAAATAAGAATAATCTGTTAATTGCACCCAAAGCCACTAACATTCCCGGATCATATAGAGAATGTCAACAAGGAGATTGCCTTAGATTAATTCCAGGTCTTTTCGTTAGATGTCAGGATCATAGAACAGATATGGCGTTTACAGGATTGGACTGTCTCACATGTGAAATCATAAGAAAAATGCTTTTGCATATCTACAGAGAGTTGCATTGTAAAGATGTATTTGGAGAAATAATGGGGATGTATTTTGGTAAAAGATCATAATAACTCAAATGTCTCAAAAGATAAGGAATTCAAGATAACACTATCCATAGAAGACATTGACAAAATTGATGAAGAAATTAAAAACATTGAGAAAAATTCAAAAAAATCTCTTGAAGATTCAAAGATAGTAGAGATGAATCAAATGGATATTAAAAGAAATCAAAATACGATAAAGGGGGTAAGTTTACTTAACACCTGCATAAATTGTGATGATGATTTTATACCAATAAACAGTATGATTAATGAAAAAATTTGTAAACTCTGTTTAGAAAAACAACCTCTCAAAGATCCATAATTTCACGTATCTGAATAGTTAATTCAGTCCTTACTTACAGATATGCCAACTCACACCACTACGTTACTGCTATTATGTCTTAATGAGCTTCATTTTATTCTGGTTAAGTAGAATGAACATCCCACAGTTACAAGATACTAAAATCAAACTAAATTCTAGGCACAGTAGAACTCAAAAAAGAACCGTCATAGGGCCAATTCCAATTCACTTTACACTTTGACATTCTTTTAAAAAACATTTTTAGGCAAACTGAAGTCTACTGATTTTATGGATTTCATGTTGGAAGAAGAATTGATTGATCTGATGACTTTTTGTCTCCAGAATCCAAATTCTATAGAAATTTCTAATAAACACAAAAGAATTACTGAAATTGGTCATGAGTTATTTGTTGATGGGGGCGTTGATGCCTTGGAAAATTTCTTTTTTGTATTGAAAAATAGGATTACTGAAGAAATAGAAAAAGATCCATCCCCAATGCGTTCGCTATGGAATGGTCTTACTGATAAATGGCAGTACTAAATCTCTCTAGTGAAAAATTTATCCTCTACCGATTCTGAAAATGGCTGTACTGCATTTTGGGCATGTGCCTTTGATTGCAGGTTTACCATTTTTCATGGTGTATGGCTTAGGGCCGCCGATTTCTCGTTTGTCTCGACACTTCACACAATATCCTATTGTCATATTGTCTTTAGGCTCAAGGTCATATTAGCGAGAACTTGTTGAATTTTTTTCACTATTAGACAAATCTCCGATCCTATTTATCATGTTGCAGACCAATTTTTTCACATCTGATGTTTTTTTGATAATTCTATGAACAATTGATTAGAACTTTTTAAATAATTATATTTTTTTTCGTAAAAATTTAACTTATGCTGATTTGTATGTTGACAGATTCTGCCAACGCCTTGTGATTTACTGGAAATCCCTCCCATAGAAAAATTTCTGCAGTAAATTCTCCTGCATCTTGAGGTACCCAAAATACAGAGGTGTTCCACTTCTGATGCGGATTTAATTCACCACTAAACCATGCTATCTTTACAATCATGTCTTCAGAATTTTTGATTTGAACAAGATAATTAAATTTCTGAGACTTTTCTTGATTGTTTGTTATATCTGCGGCAATCTGAATTTGTTGATCAACATTTATTTTATTTCCAATAGGTGCTCCGAACGCATTTACTAATTTTGGGTCTCCAATTGACGCTCTTTCTAATTCTGTCAGGGCAAATACTGGGGTGATACTTGGAATGATCATAAGTAATACTAGTACTATGCCCCTGCCTAACACGATTTTTTGGACATTTTTTAGTTACAAAAGCGTTTCTGCACACGTTTTTTCTTGTTGATTCTGATTTTTTTAAAATTCTTCTAGATTTTGCATGATTGTGCTCTTTGTGGTAATGATTTTGCCTGGATTGAGGATATTATCCGGATCAAAATATTTTTTGATTTTTTTAAAAACTTCGTAATTTTTTACCCCGTACTGCTTTTTGATGAATTCTGATCTTGCCAATCCATCTCCGTGCTCTGCAGTAATAGTTCCTCCCAACTTCAAGACCTCGTTGAAATATTCTTTTGCTATGTTTTTTACAATTATTCTTTTTTTTCTGTTAGAAATTAGTCTTACATGCACATTTCCATTTCCTGCATGACCATAAACGATTGATTGTGTATTGTACTTTTCATTTATTTTATTCAAAATTAAAAATACTTTTGGGAGATTTTTTAATGGCACTGCGGCATCTTCTATTATGTGAGGAATGCGGTTTTCTTTTTTAATTGATTTTAAACTATAGTGTAATGATGAATCTCTATACTTCCACCATTTTTCAATATTTTTACATATGTGTATTTCTTTAACAATTTTACCTGTTGTAATTTGATTAATTTTTTTCACATTTGTTATAATTTTATTATCATATTCTACAAATAATAGACACATACTGTTCTTATCAAATTTATAATTTATTTGATCAAATGTACTCTTATCTACAAATTCAAGTGCAGACGGGTTTGTTTTATTGATTATGTTGCAGTTTATTGCAGCTTTGATTATTGAATCATATTGAATTACAAAAAGAACTCTTTTCTTTGGGTTGTTTTTAATTTTTAATTTTGCAGATAATATTATTCCTAATGTTCCTTCTGAACCTATTATTACTTTATGTGTGTCTTTTATTGTTTTTATCTTATCTAATCTATATCCTGAAGAATTTTTTGTCACGTTTGGAAATTTTTTACGCTCTATACTGTTTGTTATTTTGATAATCTCTTTAGATTTTTTATTATTTTTTGGAAGAGTCATTTTCCACCCACTTCCATCAATAAACGTTATTTCCTCAACATTGTCTATCATACTTCCGTATTTCAAACTTCTACTTCCACTTGAATTATTTCCCAACATCCCTCCTACTGAACAAAATGATCCGATTGATGGGTTGGGAGGGAAAAATTTTTTAGATTTTTTCAATACTTTATCCAAATTCCCTTTTAGTACTCCTGCACCGGCATTGACATGATTTTTGTTTATTACAACC
Organism: Candidatus Nitrosopumilus sp.; assembly: GCF_029882185.1. Lineage (GTDB taxonomy): Archaea > Thermoproteota > Nitrososphaeria > Nitrososphaerales > Nitrosopumilaceae > Nitrosopumilus. The sequence goes on from NZ_JAOULD010000001.1 coordinate 46,243, forward strand.
GAATCAAAATTTTTCATATCTAATATTATTCCTGTATTCAATGCACTCCCCACAAGACCTGTTCCTGCACCTCTTACAGTAACAGACATGTTCATTTTTTTCGCAATTTTTACAGTATTGATAACATCTTTTTCATTTTTTGGAATCACTATTATTTTTGGAACAATTTTGTAAGAACTTGCATCGACTGAATAATACTCTTTGAACTCATCTGTAGAATGGATGTTTCCTAGAATTTTTGATCTTAATATTTCTAAAATTGATTCTTTCATATGGTAATTTTATATTTCGATTCTATAGTAATCCCATCTCTCTGGATCAAATAAGGTTACAAATTCTGCTCGTTCCTTAGTTATTCTGGATCTGATTACATCTCGTAATGCAAAACTCGTCATATACTTGAATTTCATTGAATGAGCCTGCATGATAAACATGTGACGCATTTCACTTCCTCCTTTCAATCCCCAGTAACCCATTTTCAATGCTAAAGGCTCTAAAAATATTGTATTTTCTAAACCATAATTTTCGTCTCTGATTTCTTCACGTAATTTGTAATTCTCCAGCGGCCCTCCTTTTGCAAATCCTATTACTTCCCCCTCTTTGTCATTTAATCTCAAAGTGTTGATAATTACTCTGGGGTCTTTGACTGTTTTTTCAAAATTGTCTCTTTCAAATTGCAACGGTCTTGGCAATTCCATGAATATCTCGTACAATGAATCAATAAACTTTGGATCATTTCTTGTTGTCATTGACTCAATTGTTGGAATCAATTTTAAATTATCATATGAATAATTTGCTTGAATCGATATCTCTTGCTGTCTGATTCTCATAAATGACAGTACTGTGTCAAAGAAATTTTTCCTCATCTCCTTTGGCAGTACCTTGAGAATTGCTTTTGCCATGTCTGTCTCTTTGTTTAATAATTCTTCAAAATATGCCACTGCACTCCTGACAATTAATGATGGTTTCCATGCCAATGCATGTGCATTCATTTTTGCCATCTCCATGGCTTTTGCAAAATCTCCTAATGCATAACCACTAACTCTATCTACTACGGAAAGATACCGTCCTATTTCCATTATGTGTTTTTGATACTGCAAGTTGTTTCTTGTTAAATCTGAATTGTTAAAACATTCTTTGATTTGTTCTTCTGCATTTTGTTTTAGCTTTCCACTCCAAGGATAAGTGGTTCTCAAAATTAACACCTTGATAATCTCCAGGTCTAAATTTGCTACCTTGATTAGATTACGTAGCTTTTTGTCCATTGAAATAAACTTTAAAACACTTTCTTCGTGAGGTTTGTCTACATTTTTTTGAGGATCAAAATCATGAAATAAAGCTGAAACATAAAGATATTTTATATCTTCATCTGTGAATTGGATTTGATTTTGTTTAGCTGCTAAAAGTGAAACATACATGACTTCTAATTCGTGATTGATGTTATGGTACCCGTAATATTCTGTTCCCAGTCCCTGGCTTTCAAATAGGTCGATGGTATAATCTAACATCTCGACATAACAATCCTCTTCTAACTTGCTCTCTACCATTAAACTAAGAATTTCGTTTTTCATCGAATGGGTATTTGCAAATTGCTGCAATATTCTTTGAACTGGTTTCGAGTTTTTAAAGATGATCTCTTGTGGTTTTCATGCTAATGTTAGAAAGATTCAATAGAATTACGATTTGGAACTTTTGTATGTCATTTAATATGCAATTATTGGAAAATCTGATGGCTTTTATTGAAAAAAATTCTCCAACATTTACGCTGTATGTGAATAATCAGACTTTTCCGATCGCCAGTACATCAATTTCAAATTCCCCAATACCTGTTAATGAACCAACTACTCGTGGTGGGGTATATTTTTCAGACAAATTTGCCTATAAAATGAAATGTGTTGTTGAGGATCTTTCTGTTGTTCCATTATTGACAAAAAAAATGCTTGGTCCTAATACTGAATTTGGAGAACTCAAAATTACCACTCAGATTGAATCTGACGGTAAACCTGTCTCTGTTGAGATTTTTACTAATTTGACAAACAGTGTTCAGACTCCTGAATCTATTGAACTCAGTATGATTATTGTAAAATTGGAATCTGTTTAACCTATTTTTAGATATCTGTCATACTTTTCTCTGCTTTCTTTATCTGATAGCACTTCGTATGCTTTGTTGAGTTTAGCCATTTCTTCTTCGGAATCTTCTCTTGTTTTATCAGGATGGGTTTTTTTTGCTAACTCTCTGAATTTTTTTTTGATTTCTTCTGGAGTGGCATTGTTGGGAACTCCTATGATTTCATAATAATTTGGTAATTCATCATTATTTACTGCATCTCTGAATTCTTTGTCTTCTTTTGTATTTCTACGTTGACCTAGTTCTTCATAATCATCTCCCCAATCTGAGTGGTATTTTTCAAACGTCTTGTCTTTTTTAGATTCCAACTCTTCTTTATCATATGATGTTTTTTTCCTAAGAATGATGTCTCTTGCAAGAAACAGAAATACTCCTAAAACTGCAATCGCAAAACCTGAAAACAAAATAATTTTTTCTTCATCTGAGACTTCCAATTCCATGTCCAGATTTCCATTTTGGGCATGTCCTGTTTGTGATACTCCAAAGACTATTGCAAAAATCATAAAAATTATAATTTTTTTCATTTTTATCCCTATGATAATCTAAAATCTTCTTTTGTGGTGTTGAGTACTACGTGAGTTATCGTATTTTCCACATTTGTAATAGATGCTAAGCCCTTTACAAACCTGCTCAATTCATCTCTTGCCTTGAATTTTGCAATGACTATGGTGTCTGTTGAACCTGTAATATCGTATACTCCGCAAACATTTTCAAATTTTGCTATCTCATCTTCTATGTCCACAATTTTATCGTTTTTGGCAATAATCTCTATTATTGCAGTTAATGAATATCCTATTTTTTCATGGTCAATTATTGCAGAATATCTTTGAATTACTTTCTCTTTTTCTAATTTTTTGATTCTGGATAGAACGGTAACTGTTGACAACCCAAGCTTTAGCGCTAACTGTCTTGCTGATTGCCTTGCATCTACTAGTAGATGATTGATGATTTTTTCATCTGTTTTATCTAAGACCATGCTCTGTAATTGTGAAAAATATATTTAAAATTTCACTAAATTCGTATAAATTTGTTTAATTTTATCTGTTTATCTACTATGACCTATTTTCAAATTTAATACTCATGAAATGCGTATTGATTTATGGATGACATTGAGGTTCTTGTCAAAAAAGGACAATCTTTAATGAACGAGATGAAATTTGATGATGCTCTTGGGTTCTTTGAGCAAGCTTTGCTTCTAAATCAAAATGATCCTGATCTCTGGAATCATAAAGGAGTTGCTCTACGCAGTTTGGGAAGGTATGAGGAATCTATGGATTGCTTTAACAAGTCTCTTGAAATTGAACCTCGAGACAAAAATGCATCTTGAAATTTTATGATTATTGCATTATGTCGTATTCCGGTTGAAATGCTATTTACTATAAGTCAATCTATATTATTAACAAAATATTATCAAAGACGATGGGTAGTAAAACAGAGAAGATGCTTGCACAAGCTTTTGAATATACTGAGGATGGAAACTATTCTGATGCCTTGAAATTATATGATTTGGCATTACAAGAAGAACCTGAGAATTCTAGTATACTAATTGACAAAGGGGTGACTTTGCAAAATTTGGGAAAACTAAAGCTTGCAATTAAACAATATGATAAAGCTCTTGAAATTTCACCCACAAATCTTGACGCACTGCTAAACAAAGGTGCAGTATTGCATTCTCAAGAAAAATATCTTGAAGCTATTGATTGCTATGATCTCGCATTAAAAATTGATAAAAAATGTGCCATGGCTCTTGCTTACAAAGGCCTCTCTATGGGAGAAATGGGTGAATTGCAAGATGCAATCAAACTTTTCAAAAAAGCACTGTCTATTGACAAACACTATGATTTAGCAAGCATTTCCAAAGACACAGCGCAAGAATTACTAAAATCGATTAATGAAAAAAAGTCTAGAATACAGTGACGTCTCCAGGTGCTGGTTCTCTTTTATTCTGCTTTTCATTTTTTTCAAAGAAATCAACATGTGTCAAATTTTGATGTTCCCGTAATTTGTCTATGTTTTCAAACCCTTCATGACAAAGATAGCATTTTGGTTTGTGTTCATCAATTAGAGGAAGTACCATGATTGATACTGTGTGATTGCCTACTTATTTCTTGAGAATATGAGGTTCTGGGCATGTTAAAACAAAATAACCCTAATTCCAATCATAAATATACAAACTTTCACTCTAAATTCATCTGTATTTGATCTAGAATGAGTATCTGAAATTCATGTAGTTTATAGGATGAAAAAAACTATCTCTTGTAGAATGAAGGTATTCTAGAGCTTGATAATGAAAAATGATTAAAGAAAAATGCGATCGTTGTGGTGCCAACTTGGGAACAGAAAGTAAAAAAACTAAACAGAGGTTTTGCGGAAACTGCAAAAAGAAATTTGACTTGTATCGGTGACGATTTACTGTATTTTGACATATATTCTCAAAAAATGACTGGGTTTTAGAAATTGGAAAAACCTGTGGTAATATTTGATTTTGATGGAACTATTGCCAATACTTTGGATTCTCTAATATCTATAATGAATGATCTTTCTGATGAATTTGGGTTCAAAAAGATCAAAGAAAGTGATGTGGAATATCTACGAGGAAAAAAATCACGTGAAATTCTAAAACATCTTGGGATTTCAATATTCAAACTTCCTTTTGTAATTAGAAAGGTTAGACGAGAAATCAATTCTCATATTGCACTTTTATCTCCTTCTGTAGATTTACTTCCAGTATTGAAATTACTTAAGGCAAATGGTTGTCATGTGGGGATTGTCACAACAAATATTGAAGAAAACGTGAGAAAATTTCTACACGCAAATAACTTGGATTTCTTTGATTTCTTTTACACTGCAAAGAAAGTTTTTGGCAAAGATCGAACTATCTCTAAAATCATTAAAGAAATGAATGTTGAAAAATCTAATGTTTATTTTATTGGTGATGAAGTTCGTGATATTGAAGCTGGCAAAAAGGTTGGCATCAAAACAATTGGTGTGAGTTGGGGATATAATACAAAAAATGCCCTTGAAAAAGAACGTCCTGATTATCTGATTGATTCTCCTCTGGAACTCGAAAAAATCCTTCTTTCTTGACAAATTAGCCTCAAAACTATTGGAATTCATATTATTTCACTAAGGAATATATCATGATGGGAAAACAAATCATCATGCTAGAACAACTAGTTGGAGATTCCCAGGCATTAGATCGTGCCTTATCTGGAGAAGAACTGTCGTATAATGATGGTCTTGAATTAATGAACTATGATAATTTGCATTTACTTGGTGCTGTTGCAGATAATGCTAGAAAAAACTTGGTTGGTGATACTGTTACTTTTGCAGCATCCTATTACATGAACTATACCAATGTGTGTGCAGCTAGCTGTCAGATGTGTGCATTTTATCGTAAAGACGGTGCTGATGATGCGTATACTCTAACTCCCCAAGAAATTGAACAGCGCGTTGGAATTGCAAAACAGATGGGTGCAACTGAAGTTCATATCGTAGGAGGATTTCATCCTAAACTTCCTTTGGAATACTATGAGGATATGATGAGAACGATTAAAAAAAATCATCCTCAGTTAAACATCAAAGCATTAACTGCAGCTGAGATTTACTATTTATCGAAATTGACAAAAAATTCTACAAAAGAAATCTTGTCTCGTCTCAGGGCTGCAGGACTTGATTCAATGCCTGGAGGCGGTGCTGAACTATTTCATCCAGACATTAGGGGAAAAATTGTCAGAGGAAAATGTACTGGACAACAATGGCTTGATGTCATAGAAGAAGCTCATAATATGGGTATCAAAAGTAATGTTACGATGCTTTATGGACATATTGAAAAGCCTGAACACGTCGTTGATCATCTAATCAAAATCCGTGAATTACAAAAGAAAACAAATGGTTTTCTGACTATGATTCCTTTGAAATTCAGTTTGGATAATACAGAATTAGAACAAGAACATTTGGTCAATAATGAATGCTCATCTGTTTATGATTTGAGGATTATTGCATTATCTAGATTGATGCTTGCAAACGTCTTGAACAACATCTCTGTTTATTGGGTCGCATATGGGAAAAAGCTCGCACAAGTAGCTTTGTCTAATGGTGGAAATGATTTGGTAGGAACTGCATTCTCTGAGGAAATCTATAAGGCTGCTGGAAAATCTACCTCTTCTTCAGTTGAAGAACTAGCAACAATGGTCAAAGAAATAGGCCGTATGCCTGCTCAAAGAAATACTCATTTTGATATTTTGAAAAAATTCTAACTCATCTGTTTTTTAATAGATTCTAGTTTTTCCTCCATTTTGAGATGTTTGTCTCTCCTTGAATCTATTTTGATTATCACTTCAACTCTTGCAATTCCTAAATTATGAACAGTTTCCATCATTTGTTTTGTCGCAGAGTTTATCGTCTCTATGTTATCTGATTCTAGAATTGTCCCCATTGCATTGATTTCGTATCTGAGATTCTCAATTTTTTGAATGGATTCTATTGCTTTTGCAATGTAAAAACTAGCACTGGTGGTTTTTGTTGCCATGGGATAAATGCTGATTTCTGCCTGAATCAATGATATGTCTGTTAGATTATTTGAGATTAAAAGTTTTGAATCATTCTGCAGGCTTTTTCTCTTTTCTTTTAACACTGTCTTTTTTCCGTCTTGCTCCAAAACTAATCAATACTAGTAAGAATCCAATCCCAATTAAAATCCCTGACAACATTTGGTAAGCTTGATTTTGATCTTCAGATATCATCAAATGAATAATTTCTTCCTCACTCATTCCTGCTTGGCCTGTTGGTTGATCAGCAGATATTATTGTTACAATTATTCCTACAACAATCATCACAATGCCTCCTGCTAGAATTTTTTTATCCACTAAGACCAATTCAAAATATTATAAATTTTCATCATATATTAGGTATTTCCAAATAATCTTTTTTGGCACTATGCAAAATATTATCACTAGGCTATATACAACGTTTGAACTTTTTTAATTATTGAACTCAAAAATTGAATCTTTGATTGTTTTTGCAATAATGGGTGGTGTCTTGCTGCCTGCACGGCTGTTGTTTACAGAATTTGTATCTGATGATTGGCTTGGCTCTTTGGGTGTAATTTCTGCAATTTCTCTTGCTGTAATTGTGCTTGCAAAGAAGAATAAGCTTTGGTTTTTTGGACCTATGCTTGAAAGACAAATTTTCAAATTTCAAAAAGGTAAACGTGGAATATTGATCTTTGCCGAATCTGCATTTCTACTAGTTGTTTTGGGAACCATGGTTTTTGCAATTGATCAAGGCTATTCCCAACATTCAGAACAAAAGAATATGCCCATTTCAGAAACCGTGTATCAGTCAAACCATGTCCTAGAATCTGCCAAAAAAATGACTCCGTCCGATTGGATATTTGGAACTTTGATGGCTCCTGTTGGCTTTGTTACGGCATTTCCTCAAATGAGTGCTGCAATGGCATCAATTGATCAAAGCATGGATGGGTGGCTGATGCATTTTTACACTGTGGGATTTGTAGAATACCTTGAACTCGTAGGAATTTTGCTATATTATAGAATCTTATACAGAGGAAAAACCATGAATTTGAAATTAAAAACTCCGGTTCAGTAATTTGAATATTTTTGTTGACTGTCCTTGTTTTCAAATTAGTTGAATGATTCTTTTGAAATCTTCTAGTTTTTTAAAACCCTTCAGGAGGTCTTTGGACAAAAACATTGCAAACTAGGGCATCTGTTTTTTCATCTCTATACTGAACATTACATGAAACAAATTTTCCTTCAAGTGCTCTTTCTAAATCTTCTTTGGTCTTCTCTTCATATTGTGGTTGGTCTGGATCATCAATCTTGCTCATGATGATTTTCTCAACTTTGCCGTATTGTTCCTGATTGTCTTTTCTTGTATGGCTGATTAACAATTCAAAAGCATTGTTTGTAAGAATGTTGAGAACTGCGCCCCCGATCCCATCTCCCATGTCTTCTAAACTTTTTTTGTTCTATAATTACTTGCTGGCAATACTGATTTTAAAATCTGGGACAAGTTCTTTTTCTTTTGCCATTCTGAACAGTCTTCTTATGGATTCTTCTCCTGCATCTCCCATGTTGACAGTTACGCTGTTTACGTACATTTTTACAAATTTCTCAATCAAACTCCTTTCTTTTCCTCTCGCATATTGCATGGCGTAATCTATCGCATCATCAAAATGCTCAATTCCAAATTCAATTGATGATTGCAGGTATTTGTCAAATTTCACTATTGTATCCATGCCAAGATCTGCTCTCATGACATTAATTCCTAGTGGCACGGGTAACCCCCCTGTTGTTTTATCCCACCACTCCCCCACGTCTAAAATTTTGACATTTCCTTCTTGCTCATAAGACAACTGAGTTTCATGAATTACTAGTCCAACATCCACTTTGCCTGATTTGACTGCTTCTGGAATATCACTAAAATTCATTTCAACATAATCGAATTTCCCAATCATTAATTGCAATAGTAAAAATGCCGAAGTCATTTTTCCTGGAATTGCAATTTTACATTTTTTAATCTCATCAATTGTCATCATTTTTCTAGCTGTAACTATGGGGCCGTAATTAATTCCAAAACTTCCCCCACTTCTCAAAATTACATATCCTGGAATGTATGCACATGCATGTACTGAAACTGCTGTCACATCTAGTTTTGGATCTGTTGCTTTCTGATTTAATTTCTCAATGTCCTCAATGACATGATTTACCTTAAAATCTGGTGATGGAATTTTTCCTGTAAACATTCCATAAAACATGAATGCATCATCAGAATCAGGAGTGTGTCCTACAGAAATTTCCATATGTTTTTGCTTAATTTTGGTAATAAATACCAAAACCTATGATGATAGTTTTTCTAATATATGGCAAAAATAAATCTTCATTATGAACTCAATAGATGCTTTTGAAGAAGATATTAAATTACAAACAAATTTTCTAAAATCATTCAAAAAACAAAAAACAATTTCTCTCAAAAAACAAAAAAATGTTCTCTTTACTGGGAGTGGTGATTCACTAGTTTCTTCTCTGCTTGCAGAATCATTTTCAGGGGGATTAGTAAAAGCAATGGACCCTCTTGACCTATATCAAAATAAAGAAATAGCAAAATCAAAACACGTGTATTTTGTATCCATTTCTGGAAATACAATTACAAATATCAAAGTTGCAAAGATTGCAAAAAAATCCACTGCAATCACATCCCAATCTCAGAGTAGGCTTGCAAAAGCATCTGATTGTTTAATCTTACTTGATTCTCCAAATAGTGGAATTTTTACTGCTGGTAGTATTTCTTTTTTGGAAAGTGCCTTAACGTGCATTTCTTTAGTAAAAAATATCAAAATTCCAGATACTTCTCTATTTAGAACTGCCCAGAGATCTGCTCAAAAAGTCAAAGTTTCAAATCGTATTTTTGTTTTGGGAAATCTTTATACTTTTCCTGTAGCAATGTATTGCGCTGCAAAATTTTATGAAATTTTAGGCTATGATGTACATTATTCCAGAACAGAACAGTTTTCTCATATGGAGTTGTTTTCTATAAAAAAAGGCGACACTGTGATAATTTTTGAAGAGAAAAACCCTTACACAAAACAATTGGGGCAAAATCTAAAGAAAATTGGAATCAATGTTATTCATCCTATAATGCCTTCTGAAATACTATCTCAAGTGGTTTTTTGTATTTTCTTTTCTCAGACGGTTGCTCTTTTTGAAGCAAGAAAGAGAAGAAAAAAAGAATGTCATTTTGTCACTGCAAAAAAGATTCGCGATGTTTCCAACCAAATGATCTATTGATCTTTTAGAAGGCTAAGGTTTAATACCTGAATCCTAAGTTTTGCGAATATGGTAAAATTCAAGTCTACCGGTGAGGTTCTAAAAATCATCAAGAACAAAGACCAAATTAGAAACTTTGGTGTAATTGCTCACGTAGATCACGGAAAAACCACGATGAGTGACAGTCTTTTGGCATACTCTGGAATTATTGCCCCCTCTGCTGCTGGGAAAGCTCTGGCAATGGACTTTGATAAAGAAGAGCAAGCAAGAGGAATTACAATTTACCAAGCTAACGTTACATTACACTTTACAAAAAACAATACAGAATATGTCATTAACATGATTGATACACCTGGACACGTTGACTTTAGTGGAAGAGTCATTAGAAGTCTAAGGGCTATTGATGGTGCAGTAGTTGTCTGTGATGCCGTAGAAGGTATCATGACACAAACTGAAACGGTAACCAGAATGGCCCTTGAAGAGAGAGTAAAACCTGTCTTGTTTATCAACAAAGTAGACAGACTCATCAAAGAACTTAGATTGACTCCAGAAAAAATGCAAGCCCAACTAGCAGAAGTGGTTTCAAATTTCAATACTCTTATTGACACCTATGCCGAACCAGAATACAAGCAAAAATGGAAAGTCTCAATTCAGGATTCCAGTGTCACATTTGGTTCTGCAAAAGATAGATGGGCAATTAATTTAGAACTGATGAAAGAAAGAGGAATTACATTCAAAGATGTCATAGATGCATATGAAAATGAAAAAGTACCAGAACTCGTAGAAAAAGCACCATTGGCAGATGCAGTTCTTGGCATGGTTGTAAATCATCATCCTGCTCCTCATGAAGCAGTAAAGTATAGAATTCCACAAATTTGGAAAGGTGATTTAGAATCTGATATTGGTAAAGCATTGCTTGCATGTGATGACAGTGGACCGACAATTATGATGGTGGTAAACATGGTTTTAGATCCTGCAGCAGGACCTGTTGCAATTGGAAGACTGTTTTCAGGTACAATCAAAGATGGACAAACTATCAATATAATAGATGAGAAAAGAGAAGGACGTGTCCAATCTGTTAACTTCTTTATGGGTAACCAAAGAGAACAAGTTGGAGAGTTGGGCGCAGGAAACATTCCTGCATTGTTGGGATTAACTGAATGCAGAGCAGGAAATACTCTATCATCTGTTAAAGGCATTCCAATGTTTGAAGGTGTAAAATATGTCTCAGAACCAGTAGTTCAAATTGCTATAGAGCCAAAACATCCAAAAGATTTACCTAAACTTGTAGAAATTTTAAAACAACTCACCATTGAGGATCCAAACCTTATTGTGAAAATTGATGAAGAAAGTGGTGAAACTATTGTTGCCGGAATGGGTGTATTGCACTTGGATGTTGCAACACACAGAATTCAAGATGCAAAATGTGAGATTGTGACATCTGAACCTCTGATTAACTATAGAGAAACTGTAAAAGGAACATGTGAGCCAATTATGGCAAAATCTCCAAACAGACACAACAAGATTTTCATGAAAGTAGAACCTCTAGAACCTAAAATTGCCCATATGCTAAGAACTGGTGAAATCAGTGACATTAAAGACAAAAAGGTTGTTGCAGATTTACTCAAAGATGCTGGTTGGGATACTGATACAATCAAGAGAGTTATGAAATTTGATTCACGTGGAAATGTAATGATCAACGGAACAAAGGGTGTGCAGTTTGTCCAAGAGTCTACTGATTCTATTAATTCTGGATTTGAAGAAGTGATGAAGGAAGGACCTCTCTGTAAAGAGCAGATGAGGGATTGTAAATTCATATTTACTCACTTTGTTCCTCACGAAGACACCGCCCACAGAGGTTTGTCTCAATTGGGCCCTGCATCTAGAAGAGCATGCATGGGTGCATTACTTACTGCAGGTACTGCCGTATTGGAACCAACTTTGGCAATTGAAGTTCGTGTCCCAACTGATTTGGTTGGAAACGTTGCAACAATTCTTTCTGGTAAACGAGGCAAAGTTCTTGACATGTCCCAAAAAGGTGCATCCAGTATTGTGGTTGGTGAGATTCCAGCTTCTGAAACATTCACTTTATCTGAAGCAATGAGAGGTCAAACTGCAGGACGTGCAACCTGGAACACTTCATTTAAGGCATGGACTGAAGTTCCAAAGTCTATGCTTGCATCTGCAGTTGCCGATATTAGAAAGAGAAAAGGATTGGCTCCAGAACCACCAGGTGTCAACGAGTTTATCGATAAAGAGTAAAAATAGAATCCCCCTTTTTACGAACAAAATTGTGCTATGTTTTGAAGGAAGGCTAAGTAATGACGAAAGTTATATGGAAAAACATGAAAATAACAAAAATTGAATTACAATGAAAGAGTTCAAAATTTAGAAAAAACTATCAAAGAACTGGATGACGAATTAAAAATATTGACTGCTAGAAGAGAAGAGAATATGGATACAGCTGTAAGATTAGTCAATGATGAAGTAGATAATCTCAATTCTATTGGCACCCAATTAAATTCTCAAACAAGTAAGAAGGATGCATCTATCTTAGAGAAACAAATTCAATTTTCTATTGAAAAAATGAAAAATATATTCTTCATGCATAAGAAGATCATGCATTTACATTTAGAGTCATTACGTCTACATAGCAATATTATTAGAAAAATATCTCCAGATACTTCCGACCTATTAAATTCAAGAATAGATGAATCAGAAGCATTATCTATACAATTAATTAAAAACTATGATCAATGGCAGAAAAAAGGATATGATGAAAATGATAAAGAAAGAAATGAATTAACCAAAGAATTGTTTGATAAAATTAATACCGTAGAAAGTGAGATTATAATTTCAAGGAATTGTATCAGAGACACACTCAATAAAATAAAGAGTAAGTAGATTTCAAAAAAAATTAATACATAAAGCCATCGACTCATCTATTACTTTATCATCCATATTCTCAATCCTCCCCAACCAAAACCTCTTCCTGTCTGCATTAAGATTAACCAATCTTTCCACTGTCTTGAATTTTCCAATGGCATCAATTGAATCAGATAGTATTGCAGTTCTGAGACGATTGACTCTTGTAACCTTCATTATCTGATACAGATTACTGTCTTTCTCAATGGTATCTAGATGCTCGATATCCTTACCGTTAATCTTTCCAAAACCTCTTTTCTTCCATTTTCCATTGAATCGATAGATGCCATTCTGCAACACATACACGTCATTTCCTGAATTCTCATAGGCAAAACCTAGTTGACAAATCATACGGAAAGAAAAACCTTCAATTAATAATCTCAAATCAATTCTTGAGAGTATTTTTTAATTTAGACTGAATAACCTTTGATTAAGATTCTATACTTTTATTCATGTATGTAAAATACAATGTTATGCCTTCGTCTGAAATTGATAATTTAGAGCAATCTTGTCAGAAGGTTTTAGGGTTACCAAAAATTCGCTTTGTCGGAGTGTTGGACAAAATGGGAAACAAGGTTGCAGGAGGTTTTAAAGAAGGGATAAAGTCGTTTCTTCCTGACAAAGAGAATCGCAGGATGTATGTTCAACTTATGCTGGAATACATGATGAGAAAAGACTTTGATGAACAATTGGGATCTATTGACTATATTGTTTCAAGGAGAAGTAACGTGACGATGATCAGCATCCCAACTAAAGAGTATCTTGTTTTAATATCTGCTCAAAGAGATGCTAATGCTCAAGAAATCATAATGCATGTCAATTCAGCTTTTACCACACTGCCTGACATCAAACCCTGACTTGCAAAGTTTTTCTAATTAGTGCGTATCTGACTGTCCTCATTTGATTAGACAAATATCTGGCAAATTGCAGTCAAACTAGAGAAAATAGCGCCATGTCAAAGATGTATTTACAAATAAACACAACATGGCAGAAATTAACGCAATTATATTTGGTCTTATTTCTGTTGTAATTTCAATTATCATATTTTTTGCAAAATCCATGATGATAATCGGCTAAACCTCTTTACTTGGAAACACGTTGCCAAATGTCTGAATTTTACCCTCCACTTTAACTTCAATAGGAATCGGTCTGACATTTTTTGAATGCAATATTGATTTGAGCTGAGTTTTGGTAAACCATTGACTCCTAAATCCCAAGCTGTTGTGGAAAACCCGATTCTCTTCATCAAAAGAATCATCATCTATTTTTCTTATCATGGGCATCATGGGTCTGTAAAGTCGTGGTGCGACAAAACCAAAATCATCTCCATTAAATGCAGTAATTATGACCAAACCCTCCGTCCCAGCAATTTTTCTCATATTGTCTACAAATGATTGCCTTTTCTCAGATGGGATCACCCCAAGCGTGTTATACAGGCACATCACGATGTTAGTACGTTCTGAATCGAAATGGTCAGAAAGATTAGGGTCTGTTAGATCTAGTTGTAAAAATTTGATATTGTTTGGGTTTCGACCGTGATTTTCTTTTTTTTCGTTGGCATGCCTTATCATGGGTTTTGATACCTCTACCCCTACAAACTCGACAGAATCCTTCTCAAGCATTTTGTCTAGTGCAAATATTGCCCTGCCAGTACCTGCACCCATATCTATGATTGAACAGTTTTTGTTAGATTGACAAATATTTCTGCACAGATTGAAGATAATCTCCATTTCTCTATCAAGATATCTGACTATTATGGGATCTTGATTGGATTCAATACTTTTGTCGTAATCTGACGCCATGTCGTCCCAGAGGCCCTCCTTCATTGTTTGAGTTTTTTAGAATTTGTATATTGGTTTTGTTGTTGATTGATAGAATCTCTAAAAAGAAATTACTAGTGATTTGATGTTTCTGGATGATATTTTTTATTGACATGATTAAAAACAAAGTTTTGAAATCAATAATTTCCAATGCTCCCAATATGTTTTCTCAACCAATCCTCGTGGAAAAATAAATCTAGTTCCTTAAGAAATATGTACAACCAAGGTTAGCTTGGAATTAACGTGAAAAATCTTAAATCTGTTCGCCTATAAGAAATAATGATTCATATTTTGAATCTCGGCTGTAATGTGAAATTCTGATGCAGTCAAACATTCCAATATGGTTAAGTTTGTTATAATTTAAAGAACAATAGCTGAACATCTATGAATTTTATCACAAAAAAAGTCTTGGAATTTCAGTACAAAAAGTTAGATGATTCTAAAAAGAGATTGAATCAACATATAGAAAAAAGAGATTCTTTGATTAATTCCAATTATGATTCTAAAAAAGAGATTGAAAAAATAGAAAAATATATCGGTATTTGGAACAGGAATATTCAAAAAATAGAAAAAGAAATCAAAAAGATCGAAGATAAGGAATCTTAGATTCTAAACTCCAACACGCTTAAGCTAATACGGAATTCAGAAAGACATGATTCCTAAAGGAAATATGCCGGGCGTATGTCAAGATTGTGGAGAACATATTTCATATTCTAAAAAGTCTGTGAAAACTCATTCAGAATTATTGAAAAAACATAGGTACTAAAATCAAATTAAGATGAATAACTATTTTTAATACCAGAATGTAGTAAAATGACAAAAATGTCAATTGATGAGGAAAAATTAATGAATTTTATGCATAAGGCAGTTAATGATCTAGGTGCAACAGTGAGCGCATCACTTGTTGTCATTGGTGAAAAAATGGGCCTTTACAAAGCAATGGAAGGAGTTGGCCCGATAACTGCAGAAGAACTGTCAAAAAAAACAGGAATAACAGAACGATATGTTTCTGAATGGCTCAACAATCAAGCTGCAGGAGGGTATGTAATTTATGACCCACAAACACAAACGTATCTTCTTCCAGACGAACATGCGGCATGTCTTGCTGATGAAAATAGCCCCACCTATCTTCCAGGAGCTTTCCAGTCTTTTACGTCAATGGTTAAAGATGAACACAAGGTAACTGAAGCCTTCAAAAGTGGTGAAGGCATCCATTGGGGGGATCATCACTGTGACTTGTATGAAGGGGTGGAGAGGTTTTTCAAGACAGGCTATCTTGCAAACCTTGTATCTAATTGGATTCCGTCTCTAGATGGAATTGAAACAAAACTGAAATCCGGAATCAAGGTTGCAGACATTGGGTGTGGTCATGGTGCATCCACAATAATAATGGCAAAAGAATATCCAGAATCTGAATTCATCGGGTTTGATTTTCATCCTGATTCGGTAAGCATGGCAAGAAAAAGGGCAGAAGATGCAGGAGTAAAAGACCGTGTAAAATTCGAAGTTGCAGATTCGACTAGTTTTCCTGGAAAAGACTATGATTTTGTTACGGTATTTGATGCATTGCATGACATGGGCAATCCGCATGGCGCCTCAGAGCAAATCTTCAAATCCATTAAATCCGATGGATCCTGGATGATTGTAGAGCCATTTGCAAGTGACAAACTGGAAGAAAATCATAATCCGATAGGACGTTTATTTTATGGTGCTTCCACTAGTGTATGTGTCCCATGCTCACTTGCGGCAAAAGGACCAGGTTTGGGTGCCCAGGCAGGTCCTGCAAAAATAGAGCGAGTTGTAAAATCTGGTGGATTTACAAAGTTCAGGATTGCCACAAAGAATCCTTTTAACATTGTGTATGAGGCAAATCCATAACACAAATTGCTTTTCCATTCAACTCCCCCGATCCTTTCTGTTGACTGTTGTTAAATCATAGTATTCAAATAATATTGAAAATAAGTAACGTCGTGCCAAGTATCTCTGCTTTTATTCGTATGATGGTCTTGTTTTGGAAAAATGGTGATGTATTAGAGCCAATATTGAAAACGTTGCCTGAAACACTTCCTAAAATTGGGGATGACTTGAAAAAAAGTGGAAAATTTACTTCAGATGTAAGTAAAATGCTAAGAGATTAAGGAGGAAATACGATTAATGCAGAAAAAGTCTCAAAACAAGTTGCAACGATTCTCGAGAACACAGAATTCCCAGCATTTAATATTTCTGCACCATTCCCATATCATAATCAAGGATCCAAAACTGCATTAAGATGGGCTGCATTCACAATTAGACAGGCAGCAGATTCAATCAAAATTCAAGTTCCAACTGGAATAACAATGAATCCCAAGACTGTAGGCATAGGATGATTTACGGTACCCATACCTGATGTTGATAAACCTCTAGATCCATATCATATTTCCTTAGCAACAGAAGTACCTGATGCCCTTAATGATGTAAGTGAGATGTTAAAGACAACAGCAGACGTATTGGAGACCTTGGAATCAAACACTGTTCATCTCATAAAACAAACCCAAAACCAAATGACTCAATTGGGTGAAACTTTTGGTACGGCAGGCAGTCTTCTTCATACAACTGGGAACTATGTTTACTGTGCAGGAAAAATATTTCGTTTAGAACCTCCTTTGCCAAACGATGAAATGCAATGTCCGCCTTCATGATGGAAAAATTATTTTGACATGATGGATATTTCCCATCGCTAAAAAA
Source organism: Candidatus Nitrosopumilus sp. (assembly GCF_029882185.1). Classification (GTDB taxonomy): domain Archaea; phylum Thermoproteota; class Nitrososphaeria; order Nitrososphaerales; family Nitrosopumilaceae; genus Nitrosopumilus. The sequence continues at coordinate 63,630 of NZ_JAOULD010000001.1, forward strand.
TATCAAAAAGATTTAGAAAAATTTGAATCAGATTTGAAAGTAATTGAGAATGAAGAAAAAGTATTCAAAGAAAATAGAATACTCGCACTTTGGTTGCTAATCTGTTCCTATCATACGCAAAAACAAATTAATCTTTTAGAGCACAAAATGATAGGTTACTATTAAACTTGGAGTTGGATTCAATCGAATAATTTCCATGCATAATTGATATGTGGAGGTTAAATACAATTTTTGTATTATGAAATTATGCCTCAGTTAAAAAATAACAAATTCTTCAAAACAATCCAAAACAAATGGAATCTCCTAGAGAAACCTGATGGAGAATGGATGTCCTCTGAAGAATAGCCTCGTCGTTAATCCCTAATGGATGTCACGATGATTTTAATGAGTTTCAAAAAACCCTCTTTATTACGTCTAAATCTGTGCATAGAAAGAGGCCTTTTGTTTTTATCACATATTCGATGATCTTTTGTCAACCCCTTTTTTGTAGATGTACATTAGCACTAGGTAATCTTTGCATTTTTCATTATATGCCAAAAATATTTTTTCAAATTTATAAAATGTAAAAACTGTGGCAAGGAGTCGTTTGATTCAAGACTAAAATTCTGTTCTATAAATTGCCAAGATGATTATATTAGTAATTTAGAAAAACGTGTAATTGGTGCAATGAATGCTGATTCTTCACATGCTGATAAAATGAGTTATTCAGAATAATCTTCTCTTATGACTCCTTTCAATCAGAAATTATTTGTTCATTTGAACAAACAAAAAATGTCTGTTTCGAACCAAAATCACTAATCATTACCACTCACTAACTTTTATTACCACTCATTACCAATAGTATATATACTGGAATAATTATGCTGAATCATGAGTACTCAATCTCAAACTAGCGATGCATTTGCAATGTACAAACAAAATATTCAGAAATATTTTGAAAATGTTTCAAAACTAACTCCGCAATATTTTCAGTCTGCAACAGAATTGCAAAATGAATGTATGAAAACTTGTCAAAAAACAATCAATGCCGCAGTTTCAATACAGCAAGAATTTGCAAAGAAATCTGGAATTAATACAGATATTCCTGACTCTGCAAAAACTGCTATTATTGACACTAACAAGCAAATTGTTCAAGCAAGCACAGTGAACAATCAGTTAGTGAAAACTGCTATTGATGCAACTGTTCAAAATTTCAAAACATTCAATGAAAATGTTAATGCATTTGCTGAATTGAACAAAAATATCATCCAAACATGGATATCTCCCTTCACACAAAAAAACTAGTGTGAATGGCTTTCTTTTTATTTTAAAATTTCATGAAATTTGATGAAGAATCATCAAATCTCATGATGTGTTAGGTAATTTGAATTCCAAAATTTGTATTTAAGCCCGATGGATGATTTCTCAGTTGATCTTTTGATCATATTAAATCCGTTCTTTCATGCCTATATTCTGCAAATTCAATATCGGGAATTGACAAATCATCTGTATTTTTGCATATTTCACAATTTGCAAAATATTGAACAATGTTGCCTGGGATTTTTTAATTTAGACGATCTTATTTCTTGCCTGATTGATGCCAATGTGATTTTGATGGTAAAAGGTTGATGGAAAAACGATATTCAAGAAAGAACTCATGGAAGAAGACAGACTCAAACAAGAAGTTACTGAGACAGAAAGAAATTGGATGATCTTGAAAAATCTGAATCCTAAAACAACAATCTTGATTCCACCTGAGTTTGATTAATAAAATATCAAAAACTAATTAATAGTTGACCTGTATTATATAGGTCGACCTGAAGATAATGAGTCAAATTAAGCCTAACTCTGAAATATATGAGCGTGAACGAGTAATTCTCGAGACCATCAAGAATTATCCTGAACTACATCATAATGCCTTGTTGAAAAAAATTGTGCCAGAGTTTATGGCAAAAACAACCTTTGAAAAAACAAGGGATTCTTTATTGGAAAAAGAAATCATTATCGTTTCCCATAAAGGAAATATGAAATTTTACACTCCTGTTAAAAATTTCGAGGAGAGAATTCATCATAGAATTGAACAAAATACCAATAATTCATACCATGATTTAAAATTGAAAATCAAAAAATTAGATACTGATTACTCTCACAAAGATATTGATGACAAAATATCGATTGCAAATTTTTTATTAAGAAACTTAATTCTGGTCGATACTGGATTCACACTCTTAGATTCTGTAAAAAACCCTAAAAAGACACTGTATCGTGATGAACACTTGACTGTTCAGCAATTAATTGATCATGTTTTTGAAATTATTAGACAAGACAAAGACTTTGAGATCATTTTTCCCACCACTGTCAGTAATTTAGTTGGGTTTGTACCTCCTACATTTTTAGATAAATAGGATTCCCTCTAGTTATTTATTCGGGATTGTTTATGGTGATCATATGGGATTACTTTATACAAAATTTTACATGGATTTTAACGGTGATGAATGGAAACAAATTTCCAACAATCCAATCATATTCCAAGCAATCAAAGATGATGTCAGTTTAGAAGTAGAGGATGTTTCTCATAAATCATATAAAATTAATTTCAAATCTGGTGGAAAACTCAACATGTTTAGAGTAACAGGAAAATTTCGTCTAACTTGGAATGATGACGATGTTGCCTGACTATATCAAATAATAATGGGTGTCGTAAATTCATTTCATGTCATTAAAAGAAGAAATAAACAAAATTTCAAAAGATTTTGAAAATACATCTTCTGAAAAACTGATTGATGTTTTAAATCAAATAAAACCACATTTCAAAAATGAACTAATTCCTGAATACCTTCAAGCCAAAATTCAAAAAATTCAAGCCTCTACAGATGAGCCTGAAAAAAAGAAACAGTGTAAGGCATTATTGCCATATTTTGATTGGTATTTACAAGGATTGTAAAACTATTCTAAAAAATTATTTATTTTCACTAATGCTGTTTTAATGATTTTCAGATCCTCTCTTGCATGTGTCATATTTCCGACGAGTTTTACAAAATATTCATGACCTGTATCTTCAGCTTTATGAATATCTGATTCGTAACATGTCAAAGCTTTTTCTAGAAATTGTTTTTCATCTAGGATGTTATTCATAACTTGAACGTCTTTAAGACCTTCATGAATTTTTTCTATTACTTCATTAATTTTTGGAACTGTCTTTCTAGCTTGTTGATTTAAGACAGATGCAAACATTGCTGCTGAATCTTTTAACTCTGGACTATCGTTGAGTGTTTTTAATCTATTTTTATAATGATTCAATGATTTTAAAATTATTTCATAGCCGCCTTCATCTTTAATGTAAATTCCTCCCAACCATAATTTTTCAGACATTTCTGTTCTTTTTTTGATGTGTTATTATAATTTAGTTCTTAAATTAGCACTAGTATAATTTCTACTTATTTTTAATATATCAGAGAATCATAGACCAATCATGAATCTTACAAATGAATTTGGAATGAAAAAACTTGCAGCAAATTGTCCTATGTGTCTTATTGATTCATTATACTGTGGAATTATTCCTACTGAAATTAAATCCATTGCAAACAAAGAAGTCCTATTCTGTAAAACTTGTAAATTCGTCATTCCAGTAGATGAATACAAGAATATGATGCATCAGGCCTAAACATCTGAATGTTCTTTCAATGATAGCTCGCTTTTGTTAATGAGATGAAGTAAAACACCTGCCAGAAATACTCCCATGCCACTAATGCCTACAAACGTTCCTGTATTTTTGATAAATCGCAATAATGGGTCTGTTTGACCTAATTCAATCAAATAAAACATTACTAGACCTGAAGCAAACATGAGTATACCTGTAATGGCAATCACTATGCTCATTTTCATACTTTGGATGATATTTTCTGATTAATAAATAACAAGAACAAACATGTGTTCTTTGATGAACTAGTAAACTCTTTTAATTAATTACAATCTTAAAAAATTATGAATAATGCGTTTCTATTTTTTGTAATTGTCTCTTTATTGATAATCCCATCAACTGCTGAAATATTTGCACAAACAGAATATGAGATTAAAATTCCTTCTGGTGCATCTGATCCAAATGCTCCTTTCTTCTGGTCTGAAAAAAGTTCTGGAACAACCACTGGTGAAATCACTGTTTATCCTGGTGATTCAGTTACATGGCATAATGCTGACACCGCTTTTCATACAATAACATCTGTTTCTGCATCCAGCATTGAAACTGGTAATTTTGAGGTAGATGGTATTTTTGATAGTGGATTTTTTACTGCAGGAAAATCGTATACTAGACAATTCAATGATTTAGGAGATTTTTACTATTTTTGCAGTATCCATCCATACATGAACGGTGTAGTTCATGTGATAAAAAATCCCGGCAGTGTTAAAACCCTTGATGGAGTGGCATCTGGATACTCTGATGATGGTTTGGGATTCAAAATAAAATACATCTTGGACACTGATTTACAAAACACTGTCCATGTCAACCCTGATGAAAAAACACTAACGTTTACAATTTCTGGATATACCGAAAATGAACAACTGACTCTTATTTTGCCCATAAAATTAATTGAAAATCCAAACACTGTTTGGGTAGATGGAGATATGACAGATTTTAAAATGGAAGATACTGCAACTGGAAAAAAATTGAACATTCCAATTACACCTAACTCAAAGGAAATCAAAATCATGGGAGCTAAAGTCATTCCAGAGTTTGGTTCCATAACCTTGTTAATTCTTGTGATTTCTATAGTGTCTGTTCTGGGTTTGACTCAAAGATCTAAAATTAGATTTTTATAATAAAATTAGTCTAAAATAGGAACATTTGCCATATTTCAACACGTGATATCTCCCAAATCATCAAAAATTCATTTTTACATTAATAATTTTTAAAAATTCATTTTTACTAGATTCATTAAAAAACAAATCATAAGAAAAAATGACTGAAACAAAAATCTCCATCCCTTTCGCAAACCATTCAAAAAATCAATGCTCTAATTAATGATGGAAATGCTGATCTGGGAAGATTACAATCTATCTACAATTATCAAAAAACCTACACAAAAGAAAGTTAGTAAAAAGAATTAATTATTTTATTTTAATTGTCATTTCTTCCCCATTACCGATAGGCAATGTTGTTGTTATCACATCTGGTTTAGATTTCAAGTAGTCTGAAAATTTCTTCATATTTTGCCTATATTTTTCAGGGTATAGCATGTTGTCTGTAACTATTATTCCTCCTAATGATACCATTGGCAAAATCAAATCAAAATATTCTATTATGTTTTCTTTATCTGCATCAATTAAAACAAAGTCAAAAAAACCTTTATTTTTTTCTTGAATTCTAAGTTCTTTTAAAATTTTGATCGCAATTCCTTCTTTTATCGTTATAATGTCTTCTATCTTTGCTTTTTGAAAGTTTTCATTTGCTCTTCTGATTTTTTCAGGATCTTGCTCAATCGTGATGATTTTTCCAGATTTTTTTATAATTGCCTTTGCACACCATATTGTAGAATATCCTACAGATGTGCCTATTTCTAGCATATTTTTTGCATTTTTTAGGCGTAAAATCATGCTTAATAATTCTCCTGTTTCTTTTGTAATTGCTAACATTCTTTCTTTTTGAGGAACATCTATTGATCTTGATTTTTCAAGGATAGAGCATTTTTCTAATTCTTCTAGAGTTCTTGAAATTGAATCATTCATCCATTTTATCTAATTTTGTTAAAATTTAACTCTGTCTTGAAAAATTTGTTTTTAAAACATTTGATAGCTTATATTTGCCAAATTATTTTTTAATATCCATATGGCAACAAAAAAAGTAGATCTGCTTGATGTGGTTCAACAAATACTCAATTTGAATACCAAAATGAGATTTGTAGCTATTATTAATGCTAAAGGAAATATCCGAGAAGCCATTATGAAGACAGGAAAAACTAATCTTAAATCTCAAAAAGAAGAAGAGCATTTCTGCAAGCAGGTTGCACAAAGACGTTCTATGAGAAAAGAGTTTGATAGATCGTTAGGAAAAGTAAGATATGTTCATGTTGAAAGAGAAAAAGTTTCTCAGATGGTAATTTACACTAGAAGAAATATTGTATATTTTACAATGGAACCTGAAATGCCAATTAACACCAAAATCAGACTCATTACAAAAATTAAAAAAATTACTGCTGATCTTTGAGTTTAAATATTTTAGATTTGAATTGAAATGACATTTCGTAAATATTTAGGTGATTCAAAAATGTTTGAATATGACAAATATTATCGTGATTGCCAACAAGAAAACAAACCTTTTATCAAAGCAAAAATCAACCCATTACACAAAAATTATTTTGTACAGATTGATTTGATGACCTGCAACTATGAATTGTCTACATCTGAGCAAGATTCTATCAAAGAATTAACTCAACATGAAATTGATTATGTCCAATCAAATTCAAAATATGATTTTCAAGGATTTAGTATTGATAAAGAACTTGCTTGGTTTGATGGTATTTCTTCTGAACGCCTTGATAATTTTTGTAATTCTCTTTATGATTTAACTCAAAAAATTAGTTAAAATCGTATCAAATTTTTTAAGATTTTATCAATAATTTGTATCTCTTCCTTTCTTTCTTTTATTGTGGTTTTATTCCATTCTTTTGCAAATTCTGATTGTTTATCCATTCTTTCTAAAATTTCAATATGCTTTACAAGGTGAATTTTATAGTCATGTAGCAAATCTAAATGCTTATTGTGATTTTTTTCAGTTGGTGTTGTCATCCCATTCCTCTTCTTTAATATCTGGAAACATGTCTCTTATTCGTTTTTTGTCTTTTTCCATTGCTTCTATTCTTTTATCTAAATGACTTTTAATTGCTGGTTCTCCTTCACTGTCTTTTTCTTTATTGATGTCTGAGATTACTTTGCAAAGTGATCTATAATACACAATATGATTTTTTTTAGATCTTTCTGATGTATCCTCTTCTTTTACATCCATATTTTTTGTGCTTTTATTGAAAATAAGAATTTGGCGATTATATTTAATCTCAATTTAGAAATGCAATTCCATAACCCTTTTTATTTAATTCACATTTTTGGTCTGATTACTTTCGTGTCATTTTACGTCCTAAAAATGCAATTATCCAACCTATTCCAATTAATCCAGTACCAAACAAAATATTCCATTCATAATATTTCACATACTCTTCTTCAAATCTAGGATCTTCCAGAAATTGCTCTTGTGGTATATCTGTCAAGAATAGTGCCCAAAATGAAAATACTATAAATAAAACTCCCAATGCAAAAAATCCGATCATTACATATTTTGGAGCTCCTTGAATCATGATTATTATGCACAAATCCCCTATATGGACTAACTTTTCTCTACATGTAATTTTCTAGCAAATTTGATTAAATACAATGAAATTGTAACTATGTAAATGTCTGATGAACAGTTCCCACTTGAAGATATGAAAAATAGAATATCTGATATTTTGTTGGAGCCTGAAATACGGTTCTGTGGTCTTATTGATAATACTGGGGAATTGATTGTAGGCGATATGAAAGCAGGTGTTGTTCCTTTTGAAAATGATGCAAGAAGAAAACAAATGTTTCAGGAACTAGCTCATAGAGTAGCAAACAGAACTGGGTTTGATGCTAATTTGGGCAGGGTAAAATATTCTTCTTCTAGACGAGAAAAAGTTGTAATGATGAGTATTCCTATCGGAAAATATATCATTTTGGTAATTGCTGAACCCAGTGTAAATATAGACAGACTTGGTTGGAAAATAATAGACAAACTTGGACATCAGTGGTCTGAATTTCTAGGGTTTTAATTTTAGATTGTTTTTAATGAAAATGTTTTACACTAATATTGAAATTAAATAATTAATTGACATGAGAATTCTTGTAGATGAAAATTTGGATGGAATGGATGAGAAATTAAAACTATTGGGGTTTGATGCTTATAGTGTCCGAAAAATGCAAATGGAAGGAAAAAAACTCGGTTCTGATTATTCTATAATTAATTACGCACGTGAAAATGGTATGATCATAGTTACAAAAGATACTGAATTTCGTAAAGCAAGTGAAGAAAATGATTTCCCTCTAATTTTGCTTGATGATGAAGAAATCCTTAAAGTAATTATTGAAAAATTGAAAAAATTCTAATTAACATTGTTTGAATCGATTTGTGATATTCTCAAATTTGCTAGAACTTCATTAAGAAAGCCTTCTTCTGGTTGATGTATAATACTCTTCATGATGGATTCCCAACAATCATTAATTTTCCTGTTGATTTGTGAATACATTTTGTCCTTTCTGAATGCAGGATAATATGATAATAGTTTCATTATTCCATCAGTTGATTGTACAATGTTAATCTGATGTATGATTGATCTTAGCCTTTCATGAAATGAATATTTTTTCATTCTGATGTCTGTTTCAAAATTAGATATCTCGCCGAAAATCATCTCTATCTCTTTGTACAAATTTTTGAGTTGCAAATTAACTGATTCAGACAGATTGATCAATTCGTATTCAATGTGGGACTTGCTGTGAATTTTTTTCTCTATTTCTCCTGATTCCACAAGTGCGCTGATTTCTCTGTAGACTATTTTCTCGTTGCCTACTTTCTCCATGACTCTTTTGGCAAGCTCAGTCCCTCTGGTTTTGCCATTTTCATTTAGTACTCTGATGATTTCTGTTTTAATGATCTCTGAGTTTTTATTCATAATTTTTCACTATGTTTGTTTTTGATATTTTTCTAATACTGCCTTTTCTCCAATCTTGTTAATCTCTACTACTAAATCTTCTAAAATCTTTATTCCTTTTTCTATGGGTTCTTTTTCTAAATTCTTGTATTCTAGTTTTTGCTTGAGTACCATTCTTTCATTGTTTACAAAACTCAAAAGCGGAACATTCTCTCCCATGTTCAAGTTGACGAAAAAATCAATATATTCTTCAGTCGATTTTATTGCCATGTTTTAGAATTTTTCTACTACTATTTGTTTGAAAGCCTTCAAACTAGGTTTGGTCTAATTTTTTGTATTTGTATGGCAAGGTGAGATTTTTTCAAATTATCTTGTCTTTTAGATGTGATGATATTTTTAGACGTTGAATTCTGAACTAATAAATTCATTTGGCCTTATCTACTTTGCAGCTTCCATCTGTGTTTCTTAGTTTTTTTGCCATAACATATGGTGTCACAAATAATATCGGAATTGATATTGCAATAAACACTGTTTGTAATTGTGTTAATGCAATAGATAGTGCAATCCCACTTGCTGTTCCAATAAATATTGACAAAAATGTCCCTGCACAAGTAGGACATGCAATAAACAGGCCTATTACAGCTCCTATTGAACTAGCTCCTTTCCCTTTCTTGGAAATTGTATATGCATTTACTGCGATTGCGGCATTTAATCCCACTAGATACGATACAATCACTTGCAACACTAAGTTTATTGGAATTATTTGTAATCCTACATGTTCAGTCAAGTAAATGATTATTTTTGGCATGTATCCTGGTCCATCACAACATGGTGCAACAAATCCTGATGGAATTTCAGCTCCATAATGAATCGCAAAGTTAACTTCTGGCTGATATACCAATGTCCCTGAAACCAGCGAAAAAAATATTCCATATACGACAAATGTGACAACAAAGATTTTTTGAGATTTTGGATTCCATGTTGTAATGGCTATTATAGTTGAAAGATCTTTTCCTTTAATCTCTACTTTTTCCTTATGATACCTATACATTCCAAAAGCAATTGCACCAAAAGATACTACTAGTATTATGTAAAATCCATATGCTATTCTTTGAATTGAATCAATTGCACTAGGTGTAAGTAGTTCTGGATCTTGATATCTTCCATACATCAAAAACAGGATTGCAATTGTTACAAATCCTAAAATGATTAATTTTTTCCCTTTACCTGTACTTCTTTTATCCATGACCATAACTTTGATTTTTCACATGAAATTAAATTTTATCTTAGCTAAGTTTAGGAACAAAAATGTAGATTATTGCAATAATTTCTAATCTGCCAAAAATCATCAAAAATCCTAATATTATTTTCGTTGCAGGATCTGTGTCAATGTCTATTACACCTGCTGACAGTCCTCCTGTAGTTATTACACCTGCGGCCTCAAAAAATGCATCTTGAAATGGAACATTTTCTATTGCTGCAAGATGTGCCCCTACGATGGTTGAGATGATTGGGAATAATGCGAGAATGATGAGAGTTGATATTAATTCTTTTTTTGCTTGGTGTGGCAGTTCTGCTCGTTTTGCTTTACTAAGAAATGCTTTTGCATTTTTAAGGTGAAACAATCTAAATATTTTCAAACCTCCTGCCGTTGAAAATCCACACCCTCCAATGAACATCAAAATTATCAAAATTGAATGTGCTCCACCATTTAATCCTGCAAGACTTTCTTGTTGGAGTCCTGCAGTTGTACTTGCAGATACTGAATAAAATGCACTTTGCATTGGATCAAGTCCACTTGTACTCATAAACAAAATTGTTGCACTTCCTAAAATTGCAAAATACACTAAAACTTCTTTTCCCAGTTTAGGCGAAAGGAATTTTTTTCTTACAAATGCATAGTGGAATGTAAATGGTAATGCTCCTAGCACCATTGCTCCCATTAGGATGATATGTTCCTGCCAAACTAATCCATCAAGAATTGTGGATGTAGGTATGAATCCTCCAGTTGCAAGTGTACTCATTGCTAATGAAAAATTATCTATGATGTTTCCTTCTCCAAACAAATACAGCAAAAATGCTACAATCACAATGTAAATTGAAAATATGACTGTGATGGTTGAGAAAAGTTCTTTCATGTGGAGTGTTCTGCCTGATATAAAACCACGCATGGATTGTAACTTGGATTCTGGATAAAATGCAGTAATTACCAAATAGATGAAACTCATTCCTCCTACAAGCTGAGTATAACTTCTAAAAAATGTGAAACTCTGAGATAGTTTTTCTGGTTCCTCAAATAATGATATGCCCCCCGTAGTAAATCCAGCAGCACTTGAAAAAAATGCATTGCCAAACATCTCGATGTTTGTTTCATCGCTTGGCAAAACATAGAGATAAGGCACTGTTCCAAAAAGCGAGAGTAAAAACAGGCTCGAAAAAACCAAAATTGAGGCTTGTTGTAAATTTAAACTGGATTTCTCTCCATAAGAATTCAAAAAAAATCCAGTTACTAACAAAAGTACTGTGGTCAGATATATTCCAGTAGCAGTTGTAGTGTCTTCTAATAGTGTAGCAACAATTGCTGGAACAAGAAGTAAAACTCCTGCAAATTGTAAAACAAAACCTAGATTTCCTAAAACTGCTTTTACTGGTGGACTAAGGAGTCGAGGAGCTGTGGCAGTTGCATCTCTGATCACATTAGCTATGACTGATTGAAAAATCATACCAATAACTTGATTCTTTTTTGATAGGACTGGAAGTTTTCTAATGTTATTATCTCTCATTTTATGTAATGCATCTTGCAGTGTTGATTTTTCATTAATTGTAATGAGTGGGGTGCTCATGATATCTTTTAACGTGGTAGCTTCGGCATATACTGTAACATCACTTACTTTGCTCAAAATATCTTCATCTGTCACAATTCCTACTGGAAGATTATTTTCATCTGTAACTATAATGTCATCTGTTTCATAATGCCGCAACATCCTTGCTGCTTCTCTTGTAAGTGTATGTTGTCCAAGTAACAAAACGTCTTTGTCCATATAGTTTGTAACATATTTATTTAGAACATATGATACAGCACGTTCTGGATTAGTTGACATGAAGCTTCCTTAGTTGGGGATTTTAAATAATTTGGGGTTACGCGTAACTTTTGATCGTTTAAAAATAATTCACCTTTTTTATTTTTTAATTGATCTCATTTTTTGTTATCTTTATAAGCACTGAAACGCAAGTTTATGCGTAATAGAATGGAAATTGATCAAGCACAAGAACCTGATTATGACTCTGTAAAAATTGATTATGTTGGATTTGTTGATCCTTATGCTGTAGAAGGCATGGTTGTTCTAAAATCTGATGATGGAAAGGAATTTCATATGAGGGCATTTTCTGGAGAAGTAGCTAAACATATCTCTAGTTTTGGTGAAACTCAGGGTGAGGCGGCTCCATCAATTTACAAAATGATTGAGGAAATTTGTGAACAAAATGAATTGGTGCTAGTCAAAGTAAAAATTTATGAAAGTGGTGATGTATTACGCGCAAATCTCTATTTTACAGGAAAGAAAGATTTGGTGTTAAGGAATTATCGTGCCTCTGACGCTATGGCTCTGGGTGCATTTTACAATATTCCAATTCTTGTAAGGAAAAGTCTTCTAAAAGAAAGTGTAGAGGCAGAATAGTTTCATCTTTTTCGAATGGTTTTTCTTATAGCGTTTTAATGAATAATTATGAATGAACAAGAACAACTCATGGATAACCTACTAAATGTAGATCTTGAGATAATTGATATTATACGTGAATTACATCAGACTAATTGGGATTCCAAATCATTAAAAGAACAAGTTGGTGATTTATTAAAAATTCGTGATGAAATGGTCCAACAACTGATGTCTCAAAAAGGTGATGAACATTCATGTGATTGCGGCCATGGTCATTCACATGAATAATTATCTTAATTCTTCAAAAAAATTATCTGGAAACATTTTCTTGATTTTAATGATTTCTAATTGATATTTTTTGATCTTTGATTGAAGTATCTCTCTGTCTTTTCCTTGTGTATTTTCTTTTGATTTTTCTAGAATTTTGATTTGGTTTAATAGTGTTTTATACATGATAGAGTATTCAGGAAAATTTTCAGGAAGTTCTACCATTAAATAGATTAAACCCGGGTCTTACTAATACTGGTTGTGAAAATTCTCATTACTTTGTTACTTGTTTTATTTTCAGGTGTGGGTATTGCTTTTGCAGATCCTGTGACTAAGACCTATTCTGAAAACAAAATTCACTTTGTTGACGAACAGATTATGGTTGTGGCAGATATTTCAAATAACCAAGATACACCACAAAATTTTGCATACCTCACACAAGTAAAAACGATGAAGATGTGGTCATTTCTATATCTTGGTTAACTGATTCATTATCTCCAAGCCGCTCTTTTTCCCCTGCACAATCCTGGATTCCTAATGAATCAGGAACATATTATATTCAAGTATATGTTTGGGAAGGAATTGATCAACCCGTGCTCTATCTCTTCCTTTATCAATGACTGTTAATGTTCTTGAACGACAAACTTGATTTTTAAAAACGCTTCATAATTCGGCAAACTCATCATCTATCAGTTATAGCTTAGTTTGTTGGTTAATCATCAGCATTTTTCCTTGTTATTTCTATGGTATATTATTATCCAATTTATGAAATCAGAACCTTTTTGAAATCATTAACTGTTGTTGATATATGGCAAATTTTGAAAAATTATATTATCAAATTGCATTACAAATCATCAAGAGATGTCATGGCGCAATCAAAATCACCAAACATGGAAAAGTAATTGAAGTCTATGACACCAAGCGTCATATCTGGAGTCATGGTTTGGCGGGTCTTATAATAAAAGAAGAATGCAGAAATGCGAATTTAAGAGAATGGGAATTTGCAAATGTTAGAACATATGTAATTAAAGAATTACTTGGAAAATCTGAAAATCAATAACCTACCTTTCTAATCAAATGTGGCTCTTTTAACATAATAGTGTCGTCTTTTACTGATGATAAATCTACTTGTTTGAGATTATGATTTGTTATAACAATTAATGCTTCACATCTGGAACATAGTATTGTTTTTCCGTTTGATCTTCCCTCTCTGATCAAATCTTTCTCCAATCTGTCTTCTTTTTGGCATGTTGGACAAAGTCTAGGCTCTTTCAATATTGTGATAATTTCTTTAATGAAAATTGTTCTACCCATAATCGTGCTATTCCGTTGTTACTAATGAGTTGTATTGTTAATTGGTATCAGCAATCCATTTTGAATGTCAAACCGTTTTAATCATTCAAAATTAGAACGAATGGTATTCAGCATATTTCCAATCTAACCAATTAACATATTTTTTGAAACATTTCTTGGAAATATGTTTTTGGACTAGATTGATTTTCTTAACGTTTCATTAACTGCCCTTAAGTAACTATACATGGCATTATTTTTTTAGTTTTTATTTGGAATTCTCTGATTTTCTTATCAATGTATCATTAAAAATTACGGTTCTTCTTTTTACGATAAAGTAATTTTCAAAATATTATATTAATACAAGGCAAGTTTTCTCTCCTAATGACAATATCTCATATCTTTGAATGTAATTATCTAATTCTGTAATAAAAATTTCAATATTTTTAAATATTTATTGAAATAATTTATACTAAATTTTAAATAGTTATTTGTCTTATAGAATATGATGTCGTTAGTTGAAAAATCTGACGATTAGATTGCGCGGCCCCGCAGAACAAAAAAGGCAATCAGACGTTTAGGCGTTTGACCACGAGAGGAATCTCTCAGAGTTCTGCAGTTAGGGGTTTGCGCCTTTTTATTTTATTGAAAAATTGATTTGTCTTAATTGAACAGATGTGCATTCTTGAAATTTGACTATGTCACTATTTCCTCTAAACGGTCTTCTTCTTGAGCTCGTTTTATCTCCATTGCAATTCTTCTACCTACTCCAAATGTCTGTCCATATTGATATTTTGTGTAAGGACTAGTTGTTGCAACTATTGGATTGCCTGGAACTCTTAATGAGACATCGTAAACTATAAGCTCCAAATCTTTGGTGATTACACTTTGCAGTGAAAATGGTCCTATAATTCCAGGGGCGTATTCTTTTTTGACTGCTGCTACAAATTTATCTCCCATTTTCAGTACTTTTTCAAGTAGTGACTCTCTGATACTTGCAGGAGTATGTCCTACTTCGATATTCTGTAAATCTATATCCATTTCTAACTGTTCTCTTGCAGGAAGTGCATTGTAATCATGAATGTTAGTTTGTAATCTTCTCTCAATCCCTATAAAGTCAACTTGATCTGAAATTGGGGTGTGGAAGAAATTAAAATTCATGTATGTTCCAATTGCTAACTCTTCAATACTTGCTTTTTGAAGATCCTTTTTTGCGATGACTCCTTGTTTTATCTTCTCTTCTGATTTTTTAACATAATCTTTGTATGATGAAACTGTAAAGAACGCTCTTTCTAAAGGTCTGTTTTTTTCTTGTACTTTAACGATGCATGGTTTGTTTATTCTTTTAGGATCTTTGAATAATTTTGGATATTTTATTCTGGCTTTTTCCAGCAGATAATATTGTCCTTTTTTTGCTGTTCTTTCTTCTGCCTGAAACAGTTTTCTATTTCCAAAAATTGGTACTCTGAAAGAATTTTCAATTGTTTTGTATCCAAGATAAACAGTAAGTGATCTATGGGGAACTATGATTGTATTTGAATCTCTTAATTCTTTTTGATACTTGGCAGATGCCATATCTTTGAATTTATCTAATACTGTGATTTCATCTGCTATTCTTCCAAATCTCTGATATGGACCTTCACGTCCTTTTTGACAGAACACTCTGGTCTGAAAATCCTCATCCTTTGCTCCATCCATAATTTCTAATGCTGAGTGGCTGCCTAGAACTCCGATCTTGACATCTGTATATTCATTAACAATTTTCTTAATTTCAGAACCTTTAATCACGTTATGCCTAGATAATGGGATCTAATATAGCTAATTTTTGATTATCCAGATCGGCATGAAACAATAGATTTTTCTCATCTATAATTTCATATCTTATTGTGTTGTATTCTTTTGAATTGCAAATGGCTGGAGTAATCCTGCTTACTGCAATGGGTGCAGGTTCTATATCATTATGGTTTAAACGAAGAAAAGCACATCAAGCAATGGAAAATCTTGAAAACGAGGAATCTCAAAATTCCTAGTGTCAATTTGCATATTCTATCTAATACATAAAATACTCTGAATTTCAAGGTTCTATTATGAAACTTGTTATTGGAATTACTGGAAGTACTGGGGTAATCTATGGCATACGAATGCTTGAAACTTTAAAAAAATTAAACATTGAAACACATCTGATTCTTTCTCAATGGGGAGAAAAATGCATTTCAATGGAAACTGAACATACTATTGATTATGTGAAATCTCTTGCAACTAATACTTCTGATGAAAAGAATATGGCATCAAGTGTTTCTAGCGGAACTCATAGAATTGATGGTATGATTGTTGCTCCTTGTAGTATGAAGACATTGGCAGCAATTGCAAATGGGTATGATGATACACTTGTTGCAAGAGCAGCTGGTGTCACAATTAAGGAATCTAGAAAATTAATTTTAATGGTTAGAGAAACCCCACTTTCTGCAATTCATTTAGAAAACATGTTGAAATTATCTAGATTGGGAGTTGTAATTTTACCTCCAGTTACAGAGTTTTATACCAAACCAAAATCCATTGATGATATTGTAAATCATGGTGTTGGAAAATGTTTAGACCAATTTGATATAGAGCACAATTTATACCCTCGATGGGGCACTCTTTAAACTACTATTGCCAAAATTTTCTTTAGAAAAAATTGTTAATGCTGATAGAGATTTAGTTTTTCAAATTTTTTCAAACTGTGACAATTATCAAAAGTTAGTTCCTCAATTCTTTCCATCTATACGAGTTCGTTCTACTCGAGGTAGCGTTTCTGTGGCTGAAGAACATTTGATTCTTGGGAGTATTGAATTAGTAATAATGGCAAAACATGTTTCTCAAGACCCACTTTTACATGATGTCTTTGTAATTGGTGGTGATGCAAAAGGTAGTCATATTAAACAAGAATTCATCGAACTTGAAAATGCCACAAAAATTTTAGTTAATGTTGATTTGAAATTTAAGGGCAAAATGATGTTGTCTTCTCTGTTTGGTAGGCATGATTTTAAAGAATATTATAGTAAAATTTTAGACGAGTTTAGCAGAATATCTGAAAATTAATCTGATTTTGATTTTTCTTCTTTAAACTCTTTGAGTTCTTTATCTGCCTCGATTTTCCCTTTTTCAAATTCTCCTTTTGCTTTACCAAAAGTTTTTGCAAGTTCTGGAATTTTTTTTGCACCAAAAATCAATACGCCGATAAATACTACCAAAACAATTATTTCTGTACTTCCTAACATGCTATATGACATTCTCTGATTTCAGATTTAAGTGTTCGACTTTTTTCGTTCTTTACGCTCGATGAATACCATGCCTGCTGCATACAATGCAATCATTGGTCCTGCAACAAACATCATCGTCACTCCTGTTCCATCAGGGGTGATGATTGCTCCAAAGATCACAATAATTACAATGGCATATCTGATATTTTTTCTCCAAAAATCTGCATCTACCATTCCTGATGCTGCTATGGCATACATTACAAGAGGTAGCTGAAATGAAAAACCAAATGCCAACAAAAATTGTAATACAAATGTCACAAACTCCATTACATTGAGAAAAGTTACCAGTCCTGCTCCTTCCCCATATCGATACAAAAATTCTAACATGTATGGGATCACAAAATTATAAGAAAACACACATCCTGCAATAAATAGTCCTAATGCAGGCAATGTCACGTTTCTGCTTACGTTGATTTCATTTTCTTTTAATGCTGGTTTGATAAATCCCACTAGTTCTTTTATTATTACTGGCATTCCAACTACAATTCCGACAAGTGCTGCAACATACATTTGAGCAAAGAATGCTTGACCCGGCGCTGTTTGAATTAATTGTACTCCTTCTGGAACTAAATTAATTCTCATATGGTTTGTAATTTGAGCCGCCATATTGTGAAGCGGTTCTGGTGTTGGATAATACAAAGTAAATTGATTTATTTGAAATGGTTCTGCATGAAACATTAGAAGAAATGCAGAAATTCCTCCAATGACTAGGACAATTCGCATTAATCTTTTCCGTAATTCTTCAAGATGCTGGTTAATCCCTTCCAATTCGGACATCTGGATATCTTTGATTCTAAACTATATCAATTATGTGGGGATTGGCAAGAGTTTTGCTTCTGGTAGTCCTGCTTCTTTAAGTGCATCTGCACTAATATCTCCAAATTCTAATGATATTATGGCTTTGGTATTAAATTTAGACTCCATCTCTTTTGCCAGATTTGAAATATCTTTTGCGGAATAGATTTCTTTTGAATCTTTTAGGAATACTCTTTCTCCTTTTTCCATCTCTTTGCCGTTAAATTTCCCTTGCAAAAATTTGGTAATTTCTGGTAGTTCTTTTCTGTCTATGTTATTGTGAAAATAACAAATTCCTTTGACTGATTCATAGTCATAGGCTGTTCCATTTCTATACATGAAAACTCCGATAAAATGAGCCTCATCTTCTGGCTCTCTTACACATTTGATTTCCCAGTTAAGCAATTTACTTTCATCATATGCATACCCTCCTAATTCTTCTGATGATATTTTCCAATATCTCATTCTACCTTTTGCCATTATGAATTAATGAGAATTATTCTGATATAAATTCCATCTCTATGCTTTAGACAAATACTGGTTTTCTTTTATACTACATCAAGGTAATTGACACGTGGGAACCAGAATGACTGTTGTATTAGATTCTTCAAATGTAGAAAAACTGCAAATATTCAAGCAAAGATGATCAGATCGTCTTCAAAACCAATGAGTTTTTCACATGTGTTGAATTTGATTGTGAGCGAAGGATTAAAAAAATTCAAGGCATGACCTGAAAACAAAAATTATTGAATGATTGATTTTATTTCTAATTAGATGTCTCCAAAAAATCCGTTATATCCAATTGATATTGATGATTACCCGAACCTCTTTGACTATGTATTATCTACAGAAGGATTAATCTATTTTCAGACTTTGAAAAGAAATTTCATACTTGGCAAAGAGATGACTTTGGATGAATACAACAAACTTCGATTATTATATGTGTATTATGCTACTGCCAATAGGAATTCAAAAGAAGTATCTGCATGGCAAGATCTTTGTGTCACTCTAGATGGGAAGGGAATTTTTGAGAAAAAAACGTATCAATCAAAAGAAGATTTGAAAAACAAATCTTTGATACTTGTAAATCCTAACTATCAATCCGGACTATATAGAAAATATATTGAATTTGTAAAAGAAAATATGAAATCATAGTTACCAGAACTGGGCAGGTGATATCTTAACAACACAAATCCTCAGTTCCGGAAACCTAGTCTTTATCTCAAAATAACTATAAAAATACAAGATTATTCGGAAGATAGATTAACCTCGATTTTATTTTTAATTTGTTAATGGCAACTTTTAGTGTTCATGTCACCATCGAAAACAAGCTTGGTATCAGTGATCCTGAAGGGGATACTATTCTAAATGATTTAGTTCTTAAAGGAACTCACAAAACAGTCTCAAAAATCAAAACTGCAAAAATGCTAAAATTCACCATTAAAGAAAAAGACAAAAAAACTGCACAATCTAAAGTTCAAGAAATTTGTGATGATTTGAGAATATACAATCCTATGGTAAGCAAAGTCATTATTGACGTTTTTGAAAATTAAGTCCCACTTCAAATTATCTACAATACTATTCACTTTGATACTTGTTCTGATCGTTTACGCCACTGATTAATCATATAGTATTTGTATCTCTGAATGCTAATCTAATTGTGAAAGTTGGAGTTGTAGTTTTTCCTGGTAGTAACTGTGATCGTGACATGTATCATGTTTTGACTGACGTATTTCATTTTGATGCCCAATACTATTGGCATGAAAAAGGTCTACCAAAAAATATTGATGCTGTGATTTTACCTGGAGGATTCTCCTATGGTGACAGGCTAAGAGCTGGAGTAATTGCAGCTCATAGTCCAATTATTAAAGATGTCAAAAAAATCGCAGAAAAAGGAATTCCTATTTTAGGTGTGTGTAATGGATTTCAAATTCTTGTAGAATCTGGACTGCTCCCTGGGGTTTTACTCAAAAATGAATCTCTTAATTTTATGTGTGAGTGGACGAATTTGATTGTGGAAAACAATAACACTCCGTTTACAAATCAATTCAAAATCAATGAGAAAATCCCAATTCCCATTGCAAATGGTGAGGGACGATATTATGTAGATGATGATACTATGAAAAAACTAAAGAAAAAAAATCAAATTGTTTTTCGATATAGTGAAGTTGTAAATGGTTCTTCAGACAGAATTGCAGGCGTGTGTAATGAAGACGGAAATGTTGTTGGAATGATGCCTCATCCGGAAAGAGCTGTTGAATCAGAAATTAATCCAATTGACAACAAGCCTTCTTCTCGAATTTTTGAGTCTCTATTGACGACAATGGGTGTTAGTAAATGAGTTTAGAAGATCAAGAACTTTCTGAATTAAAATCAAAAATTGGACGAGAACCCACACCAACTGAATTACAAATTGTTGCTGCTGAATGGTCTGAACACTGTTCTTACAAATCTTCCAAAAGACACCTCAAAATGCTACCTATGACAGGTCCGCTTGTAATTAATGAAAAGGGATATGATTCTGGTGTTTTGGATGTTGGTGATGGGTATGTTGTTACAGCACACATTGAAAGTCATAATCATCCCTCTGCTGTAGAACCATATGGTGGGGCAGCTACTGGTGTTGGAGGAGTCATCCGTGATATCTTATCTGCAGGAACTAGACCAATTGCAATTTTTGATGGATTGAGATTTGGCAATGTTGAAAAAGATTTGCAAGCCAGATGGTTGTTCAAAAATGCCGTTACTGGAATTGCAGATTATGGAAACTGTCTTGGAATTCCTACTATTGGCGGAGAAGTTGAATTTGATGAATGTTATGAAAATTATGCCCTTGTGGATGTTGCTGCATTGGGATTTGGTAAAAAAGAACATTTGATAAAAAATCATGCAAAGAAAGGTGACATAGTTGTGCTGATGGGCGGTTCTACTGGTAGAGATGGAATTGGTGGTTCACAGTTTGCTTCAGATTCATTAGAGTCTGAAGACCGTTCTGCAGTACAAATTCCTGATCCGTTCATTGAAAAATTAATTATCGAAGCAGTGTTGCAAGCAAGAAATGATGGTTTGATTCATGCTATGAAAGATCTTGGCGGTGGTGGCTTGTCTTGTGCTATCTCAGAAACTGCAGATGCATTGGAAATTGGAATTGAAATGGATGTTGACAAAGTTCATACCCGCGAATCTGGCATGCATCCTAGTGAGATTATGGTATCTGAATCCCAAGAAAGGATGTTGATTGTAACTAGTAAAATCAAACTAAAAAAATTACAAACAATTTGTGAAAAATTCAGAATTGGTTGCTCTATGATTGGTCAGGTAAAGTCTGATAATCAGGTACATGTCAAAAAAGGAAAAAAAACATTTGCTAATCTATCTGCCGACGTTGTAGCTAATGCAACACTGCTTGATCTACCCTCAAAAAAGCCTGTTTATCTGAAAACTATTGAGACTGAAAAAAAATTCAAGCCTATCTCTGATTATTCCAAAACTCTAATGAAATTGTTATCATCTCCAAATATTGCAAGCAAGATTTGGGTATATGGTCAATATGATCATGAAGTGGGAATTCGAACTGTTGTAAAACCTGGAAAAGATGCATCTGTTTTGAGATTGGATAATGGAAAATTCCTTTCTGCAAAAATTGATGGCAATCCAAAACATTGCTACATCAATCCTCGAGAGGGAGCAATAGGCTGTTTTGAGGAAGCGTGTAGAAATGTTGTTTGTACTGGGGCAAAGCCTATTGGAATGCTTGATCATCTTCAATTTGGTAATCCAAAAGATCCTGAAATATTTTGGACCTTTTTAGAATCTCTAAAAGGTTTAACTGATTTTGCAAAATTTTTTGAAATTCCATGTGTTGGAGGGAAAGTGAGTCTGTACAATGAAACTCCTAAGGGTCCAATAAAACCAACTCCTGTGATTGGAGTTATTGGATTAATTGACAAAAAACCCTCTGTCTCCCAAAAAATTTCTGAAGGTGATTGTTTGATCATAATCGGCAATACTAAAAACGAACTTGGAGGTTCTGAATTCTTTGAATATGTTCATAAATTTGTTGGAGGAAAATGCCCTGTTGTTAACTTTGACGATTCTAAAAAAAACATGAATTCTGTTTTAGATTTGATCAAAAACAATCTAATCAAATCTGCACATGATTGTTCAAAAGGTGGATTAGCAGTTGCTGTATCTGAAATGTGTATGACAAATCAAATCGGTTGCACTGTATCTCTGGATAAAGTACCTGGAGATAAACTGACTGTTGACAGAATTCTGTTTTCAGAAAGCCATTCTCGTTATCTTTTGTCATTTGACAAAAAGAATCTTTCAAAGATTAAAGATCTGCTTAAAAATAATAAAATCTCTTTCAAAGAGATTGGCAAGTTTGGTGGTGAAAATATTCAGTTTAATAATAAAATACAATCTGTTGTTAAATTAAATGTCGAAAAAACGCACAGAGTATGGCTCAATTCCCTTTCTGATTTGATTCTTCATGGGAAAACCTCTTAGGCTATTTTCATTCGAGAAGAGAAATCCTGATCGCATAAACTGATGAGCATTTTTATTATTCAAAATTAGATCATGGATCAGGGAATGGAGTCATCATTTGATTATTCAGTGGGATTTTGTACTTTTACTGATTTTTCAATATTCTCTGAAATGCAGGAGTTTGTGTAGAGATGCCTAAAGTTAAGGAAAACTGTGGTGTTGTTGGAATTTACAGTTTAACTGGTACTAATGTGGTCCCAATGGTTTTTGATGCTTTACGTGCATTACAACACAGAGGGCAAGAGGCCTGGGGATTTGCGGTTCCTAACAAGCCTCCTTTTAAAAGAGTGGGATTGGTTTCTCATTCTTCATCTGAATTTAAAAAAATTGCTCAAGAATACTCTTCTCCTTGTGTGATTGGACATGTTAGATACTCCACAATGGGTACAAGCACTTTGGAAAATGCACAACCTTTGAAAGTAAAAGACCTATGTATTGCACACAATGGAACGATTGCCAACGCACAGGAATTATCTAATTTGGTGGGTGGGTGTTCTTTCACTCCTCAAAATGCAAGTGATACTTTGGTTGCAGCTCAACGACTGGTATCGTTAATTTCTGAAAATGGCCAAATGGGAAAAGCACTTTCTATTTTAAAAAATGAGATGGTTGGTTCTTACTGTTTTACTTTTATTTCTGATGATCATTCTGTGTTTGCTGCAAGAGATCCTAAAGGATTCCGTCCTATGGTTTTAGGATATAAAGAATCTGATGATACGTATATTGTAACTTCTGAATCTGCTGCGGTTACTGCAGTTGGTGCAAAACTCCAAAGAGATGTTGTTCCTGGAGAGTTGATCAAACTAAGTAAAAATGGCATAGAAACTGAAATATTTTCAGATGATCCTTCTCGTGCGCATTGTTCTTTTGAATTCACATATTTTGCACACCCTTCCAGCAACATGGAAGGACATAACATTTACCTTTCAAGAAAAAAAATAGGGCAATTTATGGCAAAAAAATTCCATATCGAAGATGCCGATTTAGTAATTCCAGTACCTGATTCTGCAAGACCTGCTGCATTAGGATATGCACAAGAACTTGGGGTGTCTTTTGATGAAGGATTATTAAAAGACAGATACAGTAAGAAAGGTCCGTTACGAAGTTTCATTGAACCTCATCAAAGTGACAGAGTAGAAATTAATCGCTGGATAATTCCAATTAGTGAAATAATCAAAGATAAACATGTGGTAGTAATCGATGACAGCTTGGTACGAGGTACAAGTTCTAAAGCAATTATCAAGGCTCTACGTCGTGCAGGTGCTAAAAAGATAAGCATGTTGATAACATATCCTCAAATCAACTATCCTTGTTATGCTGGAATTGACTTTCCTTCACAAGAAGAACTTGCCACGTTTACTGATGGAAAACACATGTCTGGTGATGAAATCACTGAAATGGTGAGACAAAATATTGGTGTTGACTTTTTAGGATATAATGATGCTGAAAATCTAGCAAATGCAGTTGGGATGCCAAAAGATTCAATGTGCTTTACATGTTCATCTGGAAATTATGATTCATTGGGAATAAAACCTGATTTTACTAAACGTGAGCAAATAAAAGCTAAAATTTAGAATCTCTTTTTGGAGATTTAATTAAATATAGTTTACAATGCATTCTATCTATGCAGGCAATCTGGAATGATGTAATAATTGCAGAAAGTGATGACACTGTTGAAGTTGAAGGGAATCATTATTTTCCATTTGATTCAATTAAACGGGAATATTTCAAAAAAACTGATTTGACTACGTTCTGTGGCTGGAAAGGCATGGCTAATTATTATTCAGTTGAGATCAATGGAAAAACAAACAAAGATTGTGCCTGGTACTATGCTGAACCAAATGATGCAGCTTATAAAATCAAAGGAATGGTTGCATTTTGGAATGGTGTTAAAGTAAAATAATCTAAATTAAAAAATCCTTTTTTATAATGTTGATTTTTCATAACTAAATTATGCCTATTTGTCTTGTCGAGAAATCAATGCAAAAAATATTTACACGAATGTACTTTTAAACCCTCAGAAGAATAAAAACTAGAATCACGTACTAGAAAACCTTTCTTACAATTTCTACATTTTCTTATGTCTTACAATAATAATATTAGTAATTGGATATTGTCCTCATTTAGATGATGATATATTTTATTCATGAATTTTTATTGATATCAATTTTCATCAATTTTCTTGTTGTGTTCATCCACTTCTAGGTCATATTCATCAATTTTCCTGTTCTCTTCATCTTCAAAAAGTTCAGGATTTTCTTCTTGGGCTTTTTTCATAAGTTTTTTGAATGTGTCAGGATCATCTTTTTGTAGTTCTAAGAGCACTTTTCCTATTGATTCGTCTAGATTACTCATGCTGTATTTTACCTTTAAACTCGTATATTTCTTATCAGATATACTACTAGCAGTTAAATTCTATTAAAAATTAAGCATAATTGTTTGAAGTTTCTTACAAGTGGTAAAGTAAAGGATCTTTATGATGTGGATGAATCCAGTATTCTGTTCAAATTTTCTGATAGGGTATCTGCATATGATGTAAAATTCAAACAAGATATTCCAAGAAAGGGTGAGGTTTTATGCAAATTCGCAGAATTCTGGTTCAATGAGTTGCCTATACCAAACCATTTCATCAGACGAGAATCAGACACCGAAATTCTTGTAAAAAAGATGGATATGCTTCCAATAGAATGTGTGGTCCGAGGCTATTTTTATGGCAGTTTAGTTAGTAGGTGGAAAAAAGGTAAGATTGTACTTCCTAAAGGCACTAACACCACTTTAGCTGCAAAACTTCTTGAACCGATATTTGATCCTACGACAAAATCACAACATGATGTTCCAATTAATAAAATAAAAGCATTGCAAATGAACTTGGTTACTGAAGAACAATACTGCTGGTTAGAAAAAACATCTATCGAAATTTACAGAAAAATGGCAAAGATTGCAGACAAAGCAGGATTCATTTTAGCTGATTTGAAATTGGAATTTGGATTATTGGATGGTAAAATCACACTGGGTGATTCTATTGGCCCTGATGAATATAGATTATGGCCTAAAGATTCTTTTGAAGTTGGGAAAATACAAGAAGCATATGACAAACAACTGCTACGTGATTGGTTGACTGCAAATGGATATCAAAAACATTTTGATGAACAACGTGATGCTGGCAAAGAACCAACTGCCCCCAACATTCCACAAGAAATCATATCCAAGATGACTCAACGCTATGTTATAGCATATGAGAAATTGACTGGACATTCACTGTAATTATATCACCTGTTATTATTGACTAAAAGTCAACCTTCAACTCAAATTTGATTTTCAATCATATCTGAAATGCCGTCTTGGAAGGTGATGTGGTGACATTGTTTTCCTGATTTGCCTTTTTTCATATTTTTTAAAATTTTTGAAACCGTTACAATAATTTCTTAACCTATACTATAATTATTATAGTGCTACCAATAATATTGGATATGCTACTATAATTATTATAATAGTAATCTAAAATATTGTACCGGTACAATGATTGTTAAAGTAAACAAAAATTGATGCGATTAGACAAAAAAATATGATACAAGGATCTTTTAGATCGGTTTGAAAGGTAATCCTATATGTCAACTCTACTAGAAAAACAAATCAAAGTTAATCGTATCGTTACAACTAGCCCTGAACATGCACGTGCAATTGAAGACCCTGCACGAGCAAAAATTGTGGAAATTCTATATCATCAAGCATTATCTGCTGATCAGATTTCAACTGCTCTAAAAAAGACCGGATATAAAAAAGCATTAACCACTGTACGTCATCATTTAGAAATTCTAAAAACATCTGGATTAATTGAAATTGCAAGGATTGAAGAGTCTCGTGGAGCTATAACAAAATTCTATAGTACTTCCACCAAATTGTTGGATTTTCAGACCCCTGAAGATTTTGATTCAACATACTCAAAAATCATCAACAATACGTCTGAAAAAATTGAAAAAATACTCAAGGGATTGACTCCAAAGACAACAAAATCCAAAGGTAAGAAATCAGAAGAATATTCACAATACTTGGTAATGGAGATCATGAATAGAGCAGTAACAAATGTTCTTGAAAAATCAAACAAAAAATAATCTTGAAATTAAACTTACTGTAGTTTGATACTGATCAGAAATTACTTTGTAATTTATTTTACAAGTTGCAAAAAAGAGAGCAAAAATTTTTTTTTTGCTTTATGTTTTCCAAAACTATTATCTATTGTATAAAGTAATGAAAACTAATGAATGCTAAAGTTATAAAGTTATTTTCAGAAAAAAATTTGGTCTTTGTTGCAACCGTCATGAAAGATGGAGCACCTCAGGTTTCTCCTGTATGGGCAAGTTATGAGGATGGGTATGTTCTTGTGAATACTGCTGAAGGAAGAATAAAACACAAAAATGTTCTACGTGATTCTAGAGTTGCAGTGTCTGTTGTATCCAAAGATAATCCTCTTGACATGACAACAATTCGTGGAACTGTGGAAGAATTAATTCCAGATTATGATTACAAACATGCAGACAAATTAACACAGCAATACATGGGACGAAAACATTATCCTTTCAAACGTGATGATGAAAAAAGAATTATCTTGAAAATAAAACCAATCAAAGTTTTTGTTTTACCTGAATTAAAAATGTCAGAGTATTAATTTAGAATATTTCTAAATTCGAATTTAGAAATATAATACATTCAGTAGGAGAAATATAAAAAAGATAGCATAGACAGCTTAACGTCGACGTTTAACTGCCTTTCTCTTTGGAGCTGCTTTTCGTTTAGCTGCAGTTTTTCTCTGTGGAGCTGCTTTTCGTTTAGCTGCAGTTTTTCTCTTTGGAGCTGCTTTTCGTTTAGCTGCAGTTTTTCTCTTTGGAGCTGCTTTTCGTTTAGCTGCAGTTTTTCTCTTTGGAGCTGCATTTACTGCATTCTTCCTTCGAGTTGCTGCTGCTTTTCTTTTACGTGCTGCTGCGGCTTTTAATGCTTCAGCTGCTGCTTTAACAGCATTTCTCTTTCGAGTTCTTGCGGCTTTTTTAGCTGCTTCGGCTCTTTTGGCTTTAGATACTACCATACATTTTTGCAAAAATCATCTATGTTATATGGTTAAAGTCATACATTACTATGCTGTATATAGAAAAATTTGACAAATTTTTTGTTTTTTTTGAATTTTACGATCAGCAATTTGTAATACAAATCAAAGCTGTATCTACAGTTGATTGATCTTTTTGTGGGCGAATAATTATTTTGTATTATTTTTCTTTATCAAATGGAATATCAAACTGTGTTGTTTTCTCAATTGCTTGATCGGATTCTAACCCTTCTAAAAGTAAGTCTTTTGATGAAAATTCACCATATACTGCTTCATGTTTTTGTCCTTTTTCATCAACAATGTACAATTATCCTCCTGAAAAGAGTGTTTTTTCATCCCCAATGTTTTTTGCAATGATTCCAATCATTACAAACGTGTTTTCTGGTGAAACATCTTTACTGCTTCATGTGTTCCTTCAAAAATCACGATGTATTCAATAGGTCCAACAATAATTTTTTCTCCAACTGCTGACTCTATGAAATTAGTTGTATATTGTGTATGCATTATCATTGCAAGTTCCCCATTGAAGATATAATTGCACCAATCACAATTACTACTAATCCTGCCATGAATCATCTAAAATTTTTTGGTATATGCTTGAAACGCCCTTTTTTTGGGTTTATTTGATCGGAACACTTTGGTTTTTGAGTTAATCTTTGTTGTTTTTCTAAAAATTAAACAAATAACGTTTACATAACTTTATACTTTTCAGATATTCTTTTATTGTATTGTTTGGGATTTGTACCAATGAATACAAAAACAATCTTGGGAATTTCTATTGCTGCCGTCTTTGCCATTACTATGACAATGACTTCTGCAATGGCAGACATTCCAGGTTCTTTAACGGTGACTAGTGCAGGACAAAATGAAGGCACTTTCTTTATGGATTTAGTAGATCCTGTCAAAGAATTTAATTCTAAAAAAGCACCTGATTTAGTAACATTTTGGGATGGTCAATCCCAACAAAGGGTAATGGTGAAACATTAAGAGTTGCTGCAATTACATTGCATCATAACATTAATGATCAAGCCGCATTTGATCCAATATTTTGTCCTGATGACAAAAGCCCTCAATGTAAATCCATAAAATCTAGTCCGGTTCAAAGTTTCCATCCTCACTATGCTGAATTTACAGCATTGAATGTTATTGATGGAACTACACAACTATGTGTTACAAACTTGGAAAGTCCAAAACTTGACTTTAGAGTACATAATCAAGAAACAATCACTCTTGAAGATGAATCCAATACTCATACAGGATTTTATGCAACAGGAACTATTGGTGCAATTGAAGGTTGCCCAGTTGGTTTAGGAATTACGTCTGTAGTTTCTACAAACTTATCCTAGAACTTCATATTTTCTTTATTTTTTTACTAATTTAGAGGGGTTTAGCTTTTACGCATAACTCTAAAAGATCATACGTGTTTAGCTGGGGTACCTTGGTGGAATTAGGGTTGGATGTTGTATCTAGGCACAAGTGTTCAACCCCCCACTAAAACGCCTAATTTTGAAAATTTTACATTATGACTAAACTATGTATTTTTCAGGGGGGGTTTAACGCCTAGGCTTGATTTTATAAAAATAGTTATTTTACATAGTTTTCTGAAATCATGGTAATTCCTTCTAAAATTTGTGAAAAAATAGATGTAAACAATCTAAATTGATCAAATACATTATTAGTTGATTCAAATGATTCGTTGATTGCTGTCTCGCTAATCTGGAAAGGATGTTTTTATCATGTTTTATTTTGATTAAATTTTGATTTTACTGGTTACTTGTGCATTTGGACACATATTTGAGATGAAATAAGGGGGAGTTTTAGAAGAAATATTTGCACAAAACCTCTTTTATGGTTTTTATGATTTGAGAATCCTATACATCTATTTTTACTGTGATATGCTATGATGTTGGTAAAATAATGATGTGTCCTAAAATTGCACATTTTAGGAGTCATTTCAATTCTTTCTGGACTGTTTTTACAATATAGTGCACTGCCAAGGCAATCCCTATCATTTTGAACAAATTACTCATTTGATTGGACCTCCATACTCTCATAGGTTTCAAGAATCTCGTCTATCATATTGAGAATGTTCAATTCTGAATTGCCTCCCACTTCATAGTCGTATTTTCAAGTTGTATTTTGCTGACATTGATGCTTACATTGATCTCAAAATTTTTTGTTGCATGTCTGAACAAAACGTTGAAAGCATTCATTTTATGAACACCACCAATGTTGCAATAACTGTCAAAACAAAAACCTTGTTCTTTGAAGCCTTGAATTTGAGAATTAGGCCTTCTTTGAAACCTGTTTTTGGTTTACATGTTGTTGTGTATTTTGTTGTAAATCTTGTTGTTTTCATATTGTTTGATGGCAAATTTATAATAAAAAAGCCGCGTAGAACTGATAAATCGTCTATTTTTTCTAAAACGTTTTCAACAAAAATCTTGCTGTTTTATCATATTTTTCAGAAACACTATCTATAGCTTCAAGCATTGTTTGTTGATTGATGTTTTCTTTGTCATCCAGAACCACATAAACTCCGACTTTTTGTTTTCCATCTTCTGTGATGAATTTGTTTATTGCCTGTATTGAATAACAAAAATCTGATACTTTTTTCTCAAATTTTTCTTTTTCTTCAGGACTAAATCCCAAATATCTTGCAATTTGATTATTCTTCATTACCACTTTAGATCCTATTACCAGAATCCCTGCCTGTCCTTTTGGCTCAAACACTTCTACTGGAATTCCGTACTGCCCTGCGTGTTTAACAAGAATTTGAAAGTTATTTTCAGGATTTTTCACTTCTTCAAAAGCCAATCCTTCATGAATTACCCATCTCTCAACATTATCTCGCATTCTAGATACACTCATAAAAAATATCTAAAACTAGTTCTATATGATTCTAAATCTAATGATTACATGAATAAATTTAGAATATTTCTAAATTCGAGTTTAGAAATAATGATTATCTGTACATGAAAAACAAGAAAACTACCGTTAAATATTCACATTGAAACCTGAATCTAATCCTGGAATGGATGCTGCAATCAAGACGTTCAATATGATTCCGAAGATCATAAACGCAATTCCTAGGTACAAACAATTTCTTGCTTTGCGAGGATCATCTTGACGTAAAACAAAGAATGCGATAATTCCTCCAATTATTCCTAAAAATATTGGCAACAAAAACCATACATTACTTCTTAATTTTTCCGGATAAGTCATAGTTGCACCCTTATTTTGCCATTATTGCTTTTTTTGTAATTGTGTAATTTCAATTTCAACTGTCTCTAAAGGATCCTCTACTTGATTGCGTCTAATTGAAAACATCTTTGGTTTTTCAAAGTCATCTGTGCAATCCGGACATGCATAGACTAGTACTCGGTGTTCGTTTGGTGCTTTTGGATTTGATAATCTCGGATAATACACTAATCTGGCCCCACAATCTACACAATATCTGTTGGCCCTTCTAGTTCTGACCAATGTAACCCTCCTGCATTATTCTTAATGTGCGATCATCTATTAGATCTATGTTGTCTAATAGAATAAACCAATTGCTAACAACCGATCAATATTTCTAAATTCGAATTTAGAAATATAATTATTTTTACGCCTTGATATGTTACATCTATGCAAATAGAATGTTTCAAAACCCGAGTTTAGAAATAAGGGCGCCTCCCACCAGACTTGAACTGGTGACCAACCGGTTAACAGCCGGTTGCTCTACCACGCTGAGCTAGGGAGGCACAAGATAAGACCTTGCCAAAAGTGATTTAATCTTTGCGAAACCACCTCAAACTCAAATTTACAGCAAAACACCTAATTTGAGAAAACCTGAAATTTGTATTGATTAATTGTCATGACCCTATTTTTATAATTTATTTTAAAATGTAATTTAGATCGAATTTAGGCTAAACAACGTACTATGGTTTTTACATCCTTTTTTTCCACAATTTTTACATTTGTAATAATCTTGAATGTTGTATCCTTTCATTGGAAAAAAAGCCAGTCATGATTGTTTATCTTACACAGTTCAGATTTTCTTAGCTCTTTGATTGCTTTTATTGCATAACTTAATGAGAATCTGCCATTGTTCAAAAAAGAATTAATTGGGTTTCGGTTCTTTTTCACAAATTATTAATTCTAACAAGAATAGTATAAACTTCAACATGAAATTTTTTTAACTTTGTGTTAATGATTAATATCGTATTTATGGATCTGATGTAAAAGCGATCTAATATGTGCATTATCATCGTTTGATTTTATGTTTAATTTCTTACTAATCTAATAATCATTTACAATTGATCGTGAGTAATTAACAACTGTCAGTAGATCTAATAATAACAAATGTACCGCTTTGATCTATATCTTGAAATATTTGTTTGAAATTATTTCTGAATTAACAATATCTTATTTCTTTGAGAAGGATTAAGTATCAAACGATATCTATCTTTCCGTATGGAAATACCAGACGATCTAATCCATGCCAATTTTTTCTTTGTTGATATTATTGGTTTATCTGATCCTTTTCTTTCTACTGAATCTCAACGAAATAAGATAAGCATACTGTATGAGTATATTAAAAACTGTAGTGTTTTTCAAAAAACATCCTGTGATGAAAAACTTATTTTGCCAACAGGAGATGCGTTGCAATTGGATTCTTGCATGGGGTGGAAAACCCTCTTAAACTTGCTAGCGAACTTCAACAAAAATTAAAAAAATATAATGAAAATGTCATCTATACTGAAAAATTTTTTTGTGAGAATCGGATGTAATATGGGGGAGGTATTTTTAATTCGTGATGTCGTAGAAAAAACTAATCTTTGGAGCCCTGGTATTTCGATACAGTATATTGGGAATTCCATGGTTGTTGTTAGCTACTGGAATTACGATCTTCACAGTTGCTGATGTGTGGTACTATTATCTTGAACTCTTTGAACTGTATGATGGGATCCATCCTGTGAATGCTCTTTGGAATTTTGCATTCATGATCATCGTTTACGCTTTATACAAACATAAAAAAATACTCTGATCTATAATTTCTGCAATCTCTTTCTGTTCTTGAGTTTATTTTGGTATTGTTTTAGTTGAATTTCACAAAAAACTCTTTGATTTCTTTTGCATGACTCTCAACTAATTCTATGATCTCTAAATGCTCATCGGCTGTAGGTTCTCTTTTGTGAACAATTTGAAATGCACTAAGTGCGGAACCAACCATCTCTCCAACAAAAAAACCACACAAAAAGTCCCCAATATTGCCACATTCCCATGTTTCTCCAATCCTTGGAGATGCTCCTGCTGATTTGTATAATTCTAATGTTTGTTGGATTAAATTCGTAGTTTGTTTTGAAAATTCAGGATCTAGAGTCATTGACTAAATTAGAATTTTATTTTTCTATGCCTTTATTTTTTTCAAACGAGTAGATACCATCTAGGAAAACTCTATGATCTTTATTCTTTACTTTAGATTTTAGTTCAATGTTTGCTGCAGTTTGAGTAATGTCTGTCCATACTTCTCCTGTGAGTATTACGTCTTCTCCTTTAGGAATTACTTTGGTGTTGCCTACAATATATGTAATTCTTGGTGCACGTTCTCCTTGAAAGTTTTCAATCATGATTTTTTTACCTTCCACTTTTACAGTAATTGGAAAGTGTGAAAATACAACTTTCATTTTAATTGTGTATCCTGTTATTAGACCTTCACAAATGTTTCTGATAATTGATCTTGCAGTATGTAAAATTGCATAATCTTTTTTCTTTTGGTTAATTGCGGTAAGTAGAACTTTTCCATCATTTACTTCTATGTTGATTGGTATGCTTCTGAAACTCTTGTGTGTTTTTCCTAATGGTCCTACAAAGGACACCATGTGTTTGTTTACTGTAACTGTTACGCCTTCAGGAATATCTACCTGGTCTTTGAATTCTTCAATTTGTTTAGTAGACATATCCTATCAAAAATCCTCCTATCCCTTTTTGTGATGCTTCATGATGGGACATTACTCCTTGATTTGTAGTAACAAGAAGCATTCCTCTGTCATATGCAGGCAAATATTGCTGCTCCCAATTATTATATTCATCGTTTTTAACTTTGAATCTTGGGGATATAGCACCGCATTTGTTAATTTTTGCTAATAGTTTTATTTTGAATTTACCTCCTCTCTTATCATCAATATGTTCAAATTCTCCAATATAACCATCTTTCTGAAGTGTTTTCAGGACTTCAATTCCTAACTTTGATGTTGGAAGAATAACACAGTCAGATTTTCTTCTGGCTTCATTATTGTAAAGCGTGACAAATAGATTTGCTAATATGTTTGTTGCCGGCATATTATCTCACTTGTTTTTCCTGAACCCTAAAGATGTTGCGACTTCTCTGAAGCATCGTCTGCATAGCATTAAATCATATTTCTGAATAACTGCGGTATAATCCCCACATCTTTTACACCATCTGGAACCTCTACCAAAGTCATGTTTTTTTCTACCTGTTGTTTCGTAAGATCTATCTTTTGCCATTATGTTACGGTCACTCCAAACTCTTTTGCTAGATAATCTTTTGCTTCTTGACTTTTAATAACATGAGTTTTACCTACTCTTGCTTTGTGCTTACTTCTAGTTCTAATTCCATACCCTGGCCTAGTCAATGTAATTGAAATTCCAAGACCTAAAATTCCTATTTGTGGATCATACTTTACATCTGGTATGTCTATGTGTTCATTAATTCCAAATGAGAAATTGCCAAAATTATCAAATGATCTTCCATTTATTGTGTTTCCTTTAGCTTCAAGCAATCTTTTCAATAATGCTACTGCATCATCTCCTCTGATTGTAACTGCTACTCCAATCGGTTCTCCTTTCCTAACTCCCCAATCTCTGTATGCTGCTTTTGCATTTCGTGTAGAAGGTTTCTTTCCAGAAATTTGCTCTAACGCTTTTTGTGCAATATTAATAACATCACCTGATTTACCAAGACCCATATTCAATACAACTTTCTCTAAAGAGATTTTCTTCATTGGGGATTCTGTTACTTGAGACATATGATCACTTTAATTGAATTATTGGCTCCTCTTTTCCAATTGGCATAATGATGTCTGCAGGTATTTCGATTTTTCTATCTTCTAATGCTAAGATAACTCTTTTTGGTAGAATGAATGTTCCTTCTTCAATGGTTTCAATTTTTCCTATTCTACCTGCGTTATTTCCTTTTGTCACTAAGCCTTGACAACCTGTTTCCAATTTGATTATTTCAAGAATTTTTTGATCTGGAATTTGTATTAGACAAGTATCGCCTATGTTTACTTTGGCATCTGATAATGTTGAACGACCATCATGAAATCCAATTTGTAATTTACCTTTGTTAATTGTTGTTTTGCTTGTAACTCTAACAAGTTTTTTAGATTTCTCTGATTCGTTTATTTTAATTGGTTTTAGTAATTTGTCTTCTGTTGGAACAAGACGATAAATATCTTTAACATCTTGTAATTCTACCACATCCATTAAACCAATTGCATGATGAAGTGATTTTCTTACCACTCCGTCAATCTTTACTCTACCAGAATAAATTGCAGATTTTGCTTCTCTCAAACTTGTGACAATATTCAATGTGTCTCTAAGAAATACTGCTGTTGGAACTGAATGATTCTTTTTATGTGGACCTGGCTTTACTGTGATTACAAATCTCTTGTCTTTTCTAGCAATTCCCCAAAACTGTGGGGCCATTTGACGTTTGAGTTTTTTACTACCTGATATGCTTACCATTATTCTTTATCTCCTTCTTTTTTGGTCTTGTCTGTTCCTTTTGTTTCTTTAGGGGCTTCTTTGGATGACTTAGATCCTGTTTTTGCTTGTTTTTGTGGTTCTTTTCCTTCTAATTTTGAAATTCTCCATTTATCTTCACTGTTAAGTGAAGTAACCACTAGATTGGATGTGTGAATATATACATCAAATTTGTCTCCTTTAGTTTTTTCTTTCTTAACTCCTTCAATTGCCACACTGCTTTTTTCTACAGATATGTTTGAGACTTTGCCATCTACTCCTTTGAATTCCCCTCTAAGTATAGTGACACTATCACCTTCTACGACTCTAACACTTCTTTTTCCATATTTTTTATGAAGATCTTTAGAAAGTGCACTTCCAAGTTGTTTATTTTTAGTTTGGAATGTTGCTTGGTAAATCATCTGATTACGCATTTTAGTTGGTTTCATTTTTTATACCACCATTGATGCCAAGTTAGCTACTCTTGGCCATTTCTCTGAAGCTTCTGCTGCTACTGGTCCTTTGATGTCTGTTCCTTTTGTTTCTCCTTCTGGAGTAATAAGTACTGCTGCATTATCTTCAAAACAAACTCTTACACCATTTAATCTACGTACTGCATATTTTTGTCTAATTATCACTGCACCATAAACTTGCTTTCTTAGTTCTGCAGGACCTTTTTTTACTACAACATTACAAAAATCACCAACAGATGCTGATGCGAGTCTTGATGATCTAGTATGATGTCTTGGAACATTGATGACTTCTAAAGTTTTAGCGCCTGAATTATCTGCACATACAATATTTGCTCCAATTGGAATTGCCTTAGTTACATATGGTCTAAATTCTTCTACTCCTTTACCTGCTTGCTTTGCCATTATGCTTTAACCTCCACAACAACATAGGATACTGATTTTGAAATTGGTCTACACTCTGCAGTCAATACATGATCTCCTGTTTCAACATCAATGCACCCTGGAACATGTGCATGAATCGTACTTGTTCCTCTTGCATATCTCTTAAATTTACTAAAGTAAAGTGGTGCATCTTTTTGTAAAGTAATGGTTTGTTTTGCTTTACTTCCAGTTACTTTACCCTCAAACAATTTGCCTCTTACTGATAAACCTCCGTGAAATGGACAGTGTTTGTCTGTACATTCTCTTGTTGGCTCTTTTACTTTAATTCCTATATTTTGAGTCATGCTTTTCCTCCAATTCTGTCAAATGGTCTTTTTGCAATTTTTGAACCTTCAACAACAATTCCTTTTCCACCAATTGTGAATTTCCAACTGTTGGCAGATTTTGCTATTGACTTTACACCCTTTTCTGTATTTATTGCAAACATTGATTTTGTTTCATTAATGATTCTTCCATTTAATCCTACTACTTGAGGGTTAGTTGATTTTGTTATTTCTATATCTAATCCAATAAATTCATGTGAAACTATGTTATCTGCAGTAATCATTTCTCTCTCCTCATCTCGTTTAATCTTGTTAGCATTCTTGCAATATCATGACGTAGTGGTTTTAGTTTGCCACTTTCTTTTCTTAATGTTCCTTTAGATGCATCAATTCTTAATTTGGCAAGTTCGGTACGTGTTTCTTGAACTTTGCTTTTAAGATCTTTTTCATTTAATTGCTTAATTGTTTTCATGCTTAGTCTGGTCATTTCATTTTAGCCTCCTCTTCTTCCATCGTCTCAAGTTCTTCCATTTTCTTTGCTTCTAGTGCAATTCTTTCGGATTCTGATCTTGCTTTATCTAATTTACCTTTAGCTTTAACAACTTCAACTTTAGCTCCTTCCACATCAATTTCTTCAATTTTTATTTTATCTGCTTTTGCTTGTCTTTCTTTTCTTGATTTTTCTGTTCTCATCTCAAATTCTGGAATGAGTCTTTCTTTTCTTGCGATTCTAATTCTAATTCCAATTAATCCCATTGCTGTTTGTACATGTGCAATATCTTCATCCACTACAATTTCTGCGTGATGTCCTGCTCTTGGTAAAATTCCTTGAGTGTGTTTTTCAAATGCTGAACGGTCACCTCTAAGTTTACCAGAAATTGTAATTTGAACTCCCATCGCTCCTCCTTCCATAATTTGCTTTAATGTCCACATGGTTGCTCTTCTAAATGCAGTTCCTCTTTCTAGATGTGATGCCATTCTGTTGCACATTACACTTGGTGCAAGTTCTGGTTTTTCAATCTCAACTACTGAAATTTGGGGATTCTTTAATCCAAAGTCTGTAGCAAGTTTATCCGTTAATGATCTAATTCCGGAACCTTTTCTACCGATGACAATTCCTGGTCTTGTTACATGTAATGCAACTCTTGTTCCTACGGGTGTTTTTGATATTTCTGCATGTGAGAAACCTGCGTCTTTAATTGCCTCTCTAAGATAATCTTTGAGTAGCATCATGTTATAGTTGTCTTTGATTACATTTTTTACTGCAGACATTTCTAAATCTCCTTTGCCACCAATTCTACGTGAGTTAATACATTGTTCTTTGGAGTTGCTCTTCCCATTGCTCTTGGGATGAATCTTTTCACAATTACTCCTTTATGGACAGTTGCATTTACAATTCGTAATCTATCTAAATCCATTCCTTTGTATTCTGCATTTGATTCTAAATTATCTAAAACTTTGATAAACTCTTTTGCTGTTTTCTGTGGATAACGTCCTGACATTACACCTGGGTCTGGTCTATGTCCTACTTGATTTTTATATCTTCTAAATGGAACTGCTCTTTTCTCTTCAATAACTGCAATAAGATAATCTCTTGCTTTCTCAATTGATAGACCTCTAATTGACACTGCAACTTCACGTGCATGTTTGTGTGAGATGTCTTTCTCTCTTAATGAAGAACGAACATGTCTCGTTGGATCATAATTTTGGAAAGCGTAATTGAATCTACCCATAATAATCACTTTAGCGGTACGTAGAGACTGGATCTTGATGCACCAACACCTGGGGCACCGTGTGAAACTCTCTTGTTTGTTATTACATATTCTCCCAAGTAATGTCCAATCATCTCTGTTGTCATTGCAACTGGTTGGAATTCTTTTCCTGAAAATACATTTACTGTAACACCTACCATGTATGGTAGAACAATCAAATCTCGAACATGAGTTTTGATTGGATTTTTTAATTTTCCTGCTTTTGCAGATTTTATTTCTTCAATTAGTTTTCTTTTTCCGTCTGTAATCCCTCTAGTCAATGATCGTCTTTGTCTTGAATTAAATAATAAGAATAATTTTTCTAATGATAAATTATCTAGTTCCTCTTTTGGAATGCCTCTGTATAAAAATTCTTTAACCATTTCTTATTTCCTCTGTTAGTCTTCGAGTTTTATGGTCCATATTATAGCATTCCTATCTTTGTTGCCAGGTCTCTAGCTTTTTCGGTGTTTTCAAATTGAACAAAAGCTTTTTTGCCATAAATTGTTCTTGCAGTGTTCACTTTTTTGACATTTTCTTTGTAAAGTGTTTTTACTGCTTCTGAAATTTCTGATTTATTAGCTGATCTCTCTACTATGAAGCAAATTTTACTCTCATTTTCAACCATTGCAAAGGTTTTTTCTGTAATGTATGGCTTGATGATAATTTTCATTGCTTGATCTACATTCATTGTGTTTTCACCATTACTTCTAGATGTGTTGATTTAATTTTTCCAATCTCTTCTATTGCTGATTTGGAATATACTGTTAATCTAATAGGATCAGAACCTGGAGCTAAATCTAAAACACTGAGTTCTTTCACATTTCTTACTTCTACTCCTGGCAATGAACCTGTTGCTTTTGATAAATTAGAAGAATCTGCAGTTACAAACAATACACTTTTTCCTGTTTTTTTACTTCTTCCTCTAAGTCTGGATTGTCCAGAACGTGGTTTTCGTGCGTTTAGTCTTTTAACATCTTGTGATAATTTCAATGAGTCCATCACTTTAGTGATTTCATTTGTTTTTGAAATGGATTCTATGTCATCTGAAACTATAATTGGAAATGATTCAATGCCTTCTATTTTATGACCTCTTAATTCTACAAGATTTTTTGATGCAGTTGCTGCAATAGCAGAACATAGAGCTAG
The DNA here is from genome assembly GCF_029882185.1 of Candidatus Nitrosopumilus sp. Classification (GTDB taxonomy): domain Archaea; phylum Thermoproteota; class Nitrososphaeria; order Nitrososphaerales; family Nitrosopumilaceae; genus Nitrosopumilus. The sequence goes on from NZ_JAOULD010000001.1 coordinate 103,111, forward strand.
TTTATTCTCTTTTTTGTTCAATTTCTTGTAAATTACTTTCTCAACAATTGGTGGGTGTGCTTGTCTTCCTCCTCTTGTAGATGCTACCTCGGCTCCTTGTCCTTGTCTTCCACCACCACCACCTTGCATTCTTGCTACACGAGATACCCCTTGCCCCGTTGGAGGATCGTTAGAATCTGCAACTACATCCATACCTGCCATTGGCTTTCTTCCCTGTCTTTGGAATTTGTGTGATGTCAAGTTTGTGAAAGCTTTGTGGATTAATTCTCTTCTAAATGGTGTTGAGAAAATTATTGGTAATTCTATTTCACTATCTTTTGTTCCTGTGGTTGTGTATGTTGTTATTTTCATTATATTACAACCTCCAAAATGTTTGGTCTAGTAATCTTAACTGGTGCATTTCTGATCTGTGTTCTTAGTTTAATCAATCTCTTGTAAGTTCCTGGAACAGAACCTTTTAGAATAATGAAATCTCCTTTAACCAAACCAAAGTGTTTGTATCCGCCATCTGGATTAATTTTTATTTTATCTGATTCTGTATTGCCCATAATCATAATTCTCTTATCATATTCTACCCTTTGATGAAATCCTGTTTGACCTGCTCTTGGAACTGTATACATGACACTTTGTGGTGAAATTGGACCTAATGAACCAACTTCTCTTACTGTTTTTCTTGATTTGTGTTGTTTCTTCTTAACATTCCATCTTCTCATAACTCCTTGCCATCCATGACCTTTTGTAATTGCTGCAACATCTACAGTTGCACCCGTTTCAAAAATTTCTTCAATTTTGATTTCTTTTCCTAATGATTCTTTGACATGTGCAAATTGTTTTTCAATATCTCCTCCACTTACCATTGCTTCAAAAATATATGGTTTTTTCATTTCTAATCCTGCGTCTCTTGGAGAAACTGCTACAATTGCATAAATCTCTTTGATTTTTCTTAATCTTGATTCTGCATTCTCAATTGATCCTGCTGTATTTTTAATTGTAATTTCTTTTGCAATGTTTTTTGGAATATCTTCTGCATAGACATCAAACTCTGCATGTTTGCCATCATGATCTTTTGAATAACCTCTGATTCCTAAAATTAAAACTGGTGGTGTAACTAATACTGTTCCTAAACTTACTAATTGTTTTCCTGCATTGGGAACTTTATCACGATCATCAATGCTTACAATCTGAACACATCCTGCTTTGAATCCACAATGTGCTAAAATTTTTGGTTCATTTGTTGCTGAAAGTTTTGGCCAAGCTCGAATTCTTGCTTCCATGCTTTTTGCACGAACTCTAGGTGAATATGCAAGACTGCCTCTACGTGGTTGATGTCTTTTACGAGCTCCCATGATTAAATCGAATCATCGAAACCCCTCTATTAAACCATGTGAGATATCGTTAACCACTAAAAAAAATTAGGTTAACCAACTGTACCTAGTTTGTCATGGAAAAAATACATCTGAAATGGAATTCCAAATTGTATATCCTCCAATAATTACACCTATGACCCCAAATCCTATTGCCAATAACAAGAAATTTTTTCTTTCCGTCATGTTGTTACTGTCTATGAGCATTAATAATTGCCAGAGTTCCAAGAAGTGCTTCTTCTAGACGTACTGTTTCAGTAGCTTGATTTGGAAAAAAGTTTAATGATTTTGCATTTTGTACTTTGTTCATCCTCCCACCTATGATCTCATGTATCCCTTTTTCTGGAGATCCAAACACGACTAGAGTTGGCTCATCTGATTTTGTATATTTTGTTAGTTGTTCACTTGATACGGGCTTTCCCTTTCTTGATGTCAAAATTATATTTCCTTTCCATTCTGATAATATCGAAAACAAGTTTGCTCTTTCTTTTACTGAATATCCCCAATATGTTGGAATTTCACTTTTGTCGATATCTTTGATTGATAATTTAGGATATCCTTCTTTGAATCTAACTGTAACTCTTTTCCCAGTAGTTGTATTCCCATAATATTGAATTAATTGGTTAATTCCAACATCTACAAATTTTTTTCCTTTCACACTAACTACAATTCCTTCTCTGATGTCTCCTGTTTTGATTTTTTTAGAATTCACTGGTGTAACATGGCTAGGAATTCTTAATGGGTGTAATACTCCTGCAAATTTTAGATCATTCATTTTAGGGAATAATCGTCTTCTCAAAAATTGCGGTGTTTCTAAATATTTCAGAATCATTACCATCAGACCTCCTTCTGATTTATTGTTACCTTCTTGATAGATGTATATTGTATCCACTTTAAAAATTGCACACGCTCTTGCTAATACTGAAATTTTTCTGGTCTTGTCAATTTTCAAAGATTCGTCTGATAATGCAGACTGGGGAATTGCAACAGATAATTTCAATGTAATTTAATCTCACAGGTATTATGAATAATTATTTTTGTTCGTGTGGATATTTCTCTTTGGCAACATTGGCGTATTTTGTAATCTGCTCTTCTGAAACCAATTCATACAATCCAGTTTCTTTTTTGATATGTGCCATCCTGATATGACTTGTTCCATCTTTATCTTCACTTGAAAGATAAATTCCTGCAGAAGCTAATGCTGAAGCATCATCAAGTGAAAGATCTTCCTTGTATGTTTTTTCTAAAAAGTCAGTTACTTGATCAGACCCAGAACCAATTGCTATTGCATCATATGAGATGTATGTTCCACTAGGATCAGTTAGATACAATTGAGGTGTATTGTTTACTACGCCTCCAAGAATCAATGCAACACCATAAGGTCTTACACCTGCATACTGTGTATATTGTTGACATTGATCAGCTAAATGTTTAGCTATTGTTTCGACTTCTACAGGTTCATCGTAAATCATTTTATTACTCTGTGAAAAGAATCTTGCATTATCTACTTGACTTCTTGCATCTGGGATATATCCTGCAGCTGCAACTCCTACATGATCATCAATTTGAAAAATCTTTTGAGCTGTATCTGAAATTTGTAATTTTCTAGGTTTCTCTTCAACTGCAATTATAATTCCATCTTTACATTTTATTCCAACAGCTATTGTTCCTCTTCTTACTGTTTCAATGGCGTATTCTACTTGGTATAATCTGCCGTCTGGTGAGAATACGGTAATAGCTCTGTCGTAACCTTGTTGTGCAGGAAGCATTTGATTGCAATGCTTTGATTATTCAATTTAAACCATGCCCACAATTCAGAACCTTTGTTGCTTTGATCGGAGCCTATGTAGATGATTCGATTTCAAATCAAACCTTAATTTGAAACTGAATTTCTTACTGATTTATGAAATTTGAAATTGAATTTTCTGGACATGAAAACATTCGTTCTAATCATCAAAAAACTATAGAAATCACAAAAGACTCTCATTTGACTCCTAGAGGTGATTGTATAATTGGTGTAAATGCAAAGTCTAGCTGTGCGGATTTACCTGAAGAACTGAAAAATAAACTCAAAAACCCTGAATCTAAAGTAATTTTTTCAATCAAAGCAGGTAATGATGACTTTGTTGTCGAAGGAAAAGGACACCCTGATCTTATTTTAACTCATACTGAAGACATTGTTATTAGAAAAAGTGATTTTATTTGTCCAAGAACTCTTGCTATAGAATGTGACAAGGCATCAGACCTGTTACCTCGTAATATGGTGACTCAATTACAAGATCCAAAAACTATTGGCATTTTTACCATTATTATTGAATAACACTGTCACAATTTTATAGGTAATTCAACTTGATAATGACATGGGTCGCAAAACCAATTTCTTTCTGCTAGTTCCATTGGCAACTTTTGCTGCAATTATTCTTGGTTTTGGTATGTATATGACGATCTGTAAAAATTCCAATATTCCAATTAATTGTTAAAAATAGATTTTCTTTAAAGTAATTTTTAAACTACTGATCACTATTTTTTATTTTTCAATTTTGTGTATATGAAAAAACCAATTAGTATGGAAAATAAACTCAATCCTACATATACATAAATTTCTTCAACATATGCTCTAGTCTCTTGAAAATCTATTGTACTTGATTCATCTAATGTATTATTTTTAGATGTATCATTATAATCTAAAGGAATAATTCTTAGAATTTTATCGTCTCCTACTTTGGGAATTCCTCTACTGTCTTGATTGCTAGTAAGAATATACAAAAATCCATCTGGACCTGTCTGAACATCTCTTAATCTTCCAAATTCATTTTGAAACAATTTTTCGTGTGATATTACTATATTATTTTCTAAATCAAAATCAATCATGTGAAGATGGTTTCCACGTAATGTTGCAATAAAATATTTTCCTTCCCATTGTGGAATTTTATCCCCATAGTAGAATTCAGAACCTGATGGTGCCCATGTATCTTCTCCGGAATGTAGAATTGGACTTTGAAGATGTTCTTTTTTTTCATCTCCAATAACGTCTGGCCATCCATAATTTTTGCCTGGAATTATTTGATTTACTTCATCATGAGCAACCCCTCTCCAACCTGATGGTCCGTGTTCTGTAGCAATCAGATTTCCTGAATCATCCCAATCGATTCCTTGAGGATTTCTATGTCCTATAGAATAGATTGGAGAATTTTTCCATGGGTTGTCATTGGGAATTGTTCCATCTGAATTAATCCTTAAAATTTTTCCTCCAAGTGAATTCAAATCTTGTGATAAATCTGGATTGCCTGCTTCTCCGGTTGTAACGTAAAGTTTTCCATCAGGACCAAACTGAATTCTTCCTCCATCATGAAAAGGACCACCGGGTATTCCATCAATCAATATTTTGTCTTCAATCAGTATTCCATCTGAGTATTGATAACGAACAAGTTTGTTTGTTGTTGTTAAAAATTCACTATAAGTGTAATACAAGTAAATGTAATTATTTTCAGAATATTTTGGGTCAACTGTGACTCCTAACATTCCTCCTTCTATTCCTCCCACATTTAATGACAGAATAGGTTGTTCTAACAATATTCCATGCTGAATAATTCTAAGATTCCCATTTCTTTCTGTAAATAAAATGGTTCCATCAGGTAACCAATCTATACTCCAAGGAATTGTTAAATTATCATATACAACCTCAACTTTTACTCCTAATTCAGGATATTCTTGTCCAAATGCAACAGGAATTAGGGATAACAACATTAAACTCAATACAATTTCTTTCATTGTTCTAATGGCTGTCATTTTACATTAAATGTTTGTGACATTACAAACATGACGAAAAATGATCATGTTTTGTTAATTCTCCTTTAGCAGGATTCTCTTAAAGTATGGTGTGGATGAATCATTATGGCAAAACCTACTATTGAATTATCTGTATCTAAAACACCTACAGATATTGAATTAAAAAAATTAAAAGAATATTTCAAGGAAATGCCTATAGAAGAAATTCTTACCGGTCTGAAATTTGCAAAAAACAGATGGTCTGCAAAAGATGCAGGTACACTAAAGGTTGGAAGAAAAAGCATTATTCAGAAAGAAGTACATTCAGTTACTACTGAGCAAGCTCAGTGGAGATTAAAAAATTGGAAAATGATGATTGCAAATTATCGTAGACGTGGATATAGCTATCCTACAATATCTAGAATCAAGAAAATTTTGATTCAAAAAAGTAAAAAGAAATCAAAGTGATTGTTTTCTTTTATTTTTATTTACAGAATGATATTCTAGATGAAGATATCTGTCTTTTTCTCAACAATTTGACGTTTGAGTGAATCTGGAACATCTGGGATTGAAGATTTTGTTTGTCCTGCAATGACACTGTGTGCTTCTTCTAGAATTGCTAATGTGTCTGCATTTGTTTCTGGAACCATACTCATACTATCTCCAATACCTACCGAGGATCCAGACATTACATCACCAAGAATTTGTGACAAGTCTTGCATTGATGCATTTGCTTCTGGCATAATTCCACTCAATGATGGACTTAATCCCTTGATGATTGACATACATGGACTGAGTGTAACTACTACGTCTCCTAATTCTGAAACTGTGTCTAGTCTAAGTTTAACTTGTTCCATGGATAGTTTTGCTCCACTAACCATGTTCTTCATTTTTCTAACTTGAGTTAATTCTCCTGCATATGCTTGTGCATAGCTTGGCTTGTTATTTCTTTGTGCATTAACAATTTTTTCAAAAATTACGTCATGTTTTTTCTGTAATTTTTCATTAATTACTTCTAATTTTGAAATCTGAAATTGTAATTTTTTTTGCGCAAGATCAATCTTATTTTTTAATGGTTCGTCAGGCTTTACCCTTCCCATTACTTTCTGAGATATGCTTATGCCGTCAGTTTTGTTCCAAGAGTTACTAATCATACTTTAATCCAAAATATGGTTGAATTTTTTGTTTTAAAGAGATTTGTCACTCTAGATGGTGTAACTGGAGTTACAACATGGTATAGTTACACTATCCAAAGGTAAATGTGAATATCTGGAAATCTTTTCCTTTGACATTAATCTCCAACAAATGAGATGCACTAGAATTACTAGATATGATGTTATACAAACCTGCATCTGTTACTTTGACAAAATTATCTTTCATGATGTCATTTCCTGAATATTCTTTAGGTAGCGGAATACCGTCTAGAAATATTTCCAATTCTGCATTATTTTCAGTTACTATGTTCACTTCTTTTGCATTGTATAACAATTTGATAGATCCTACATCTGATGCTAATTTCATACTGTCTTCATAATTTTTCCATAATCCGACAGGATAGAATTTGTGTAATTCTATGTTGTCTGGTTCAGAATATGAAACAGTTTTTCCTGGTTGAAATCCTTCTTCACTTCCTAGTTGATTTCTGTTTTGTGCAAATTTATATCCAAAATACAATTCTGGTGTTCTGAATATAGAGTGTTGAAATTCTTCAATGTCTACAAGGGATGATTTTGATTTTAGATCAATCCCTGTTGCCATAGCTCTTTCTTCTAGTAATTGCTGAATAACTTTCTCTGTCTCTTGATATCTTCCTTCTCCAATGTGGTCATATCTTAGAAATCCTTCATGGTCTGCGATATATTTTCTTGGCCAATATTTATTTTCAAAAGCTTTCCAAGTTTTCATATCATTATCCATTACAACAGGATAAGTAATTCCATATTTTTCAATTGCCATTTTTATATTTTCAGGATTTTTTTCAAATTCAAATTCAGGTGAATGTATTCCTATAATTAGCAATCCTTGATCAGAATATTTGTCATTCCATGCAGTAATGTATGGCAATGTTCTGATACAGTTGATGCAACTGTATGTCCAAATGTCATACAAGACAACTTTTCCTTTCATTTCTTTGTTTAACTCATCTTGTCCAATGTTTAGATAATTTGCAATTCCGACTAATTCTGGAGCCTTTTTGAATTTAGACTTGTCAATACTAGAAAGAGAGTTAATGTTCTCGAAGACTGTAGATGACTCTACTTTTTGATCAAGTGATGAAAAAATCATTCCTGCCATGACTAATCCTGCAGCAATTATTAACCCAAAAATCAAACCTGTCTTAATTTCTGAATTCATAGTATCATCATAGTAGTACTAATTTGTTAAGAAGTGGAAAATTTGCAATATAAGCAAGTTGATTTGTAAATACTAGAATTCCCAAAATGATGATAAATGAGCCTAATATCACGTTGTAATATTTCAAATGTCTAGACATTGAACGAATGATTCCTGTTGCTCTTGAGAAGAAAGTTCCTATTATGATAAATGGAATTCCTAGTCCTAAAGAATATGCAAGTAGTAAACTAAATGAAATAGATGGTGTCGTTGCAGCCAAAGTGAGAATTGTCCCTAGAATTGGACCTACACATGGAGTCCATCCTGCAGCAAATGATAAACCAAAAACAAAAGACATTGGATAACTAGACTTTGAATTTTTTGGAAAGAATTTTTTCTCTATGTTCAATGAATTAATTTTTGTAGAAAGTAGCAAAAATATACCAAACGATACAATGATGATTCCTCCTATCGTGTTAAAACTTTCAATAAATTCTCCTGCAGTGCTTGAAAGAACACTGTTGATAATTACTCCTAATATTGAGAATACGATTGAAAACCCTAAAACAAAAAATATTGTATTTAGAATAATGTTCACTCTGTTAATGTGTAGAACCGTACCGTTTTTGGAACTTAATTCTGTTAAAGTAGTTCCTGATATGTATGCAAGAAATGCTGGGATCATAGGTAAGATACATGGCGCAACAAAAGAACCAAGGCCTGCAAGTAGTGCCACTAGTATGGTAATCTCAGTCATATCTCCCCTTTACAATTTTTCTTTTAAAGGATTATTCCACATCTTGATTCAATCCATTTTTAACTAAGGTGTCTTTATTTTTAACATGAATAAGCGATTCATTATTGTTGGAATTGTTTTGGGCATCATAGTTGCATTTGCAGTAATAATAGGTTCACCTGCAATTGGTGGCTTTGATGCTATGCGTTAATCATAAAATTTTAGATGCCCCTTTTCAAAAATACTCAATGCTTTCTCAATATCTGCATTTGATAACCATGCCGTCACTGATACTCTTAGCCTAGCTTTGTTCTTTGGGACTGTTGGGTATCTAATTGGCTGTGCATGGACTCCATTATCGAACAAAAATTTGCCAAATTCCATGGCTTTTTTTTCATTTCCTATTATAATGGGAATTATTTGAGAGTGAGAGTTTATTTCATATCCAATTTCTTTAAGGCCTTTTGTGAGTTGTTTTGTATTTTTTTCGAGTATTTTCTTTTGTTTTTCTCTGTTGGATTGAAATCTCTTGAGCGAATATTCTATCAAAAAGGAAGGCAATGCTGATGTGTAGATGAAAGATTTTGATTTGTTTATGCACAAATCAACGACGTTTCTTTGAGATGCGATATATCCTCCAAATGATCCTAACCCTTTGCTTAAACTGCTTATGTACAAATCAATTTGTTTTGCAATTTTGAAATATTCAGGAGTCCCTTTACCATCTTTACCTATCACAAAATCCCCATGTGCATCATCTACTATTGTTATTGCTTTTGATTTTTCTGCAATCTCTGTAATTTGTTTTAATGATGACAAATCGCCATCCATACTGAAAATACCTTCAGTTATTACAAACTTGTTTTTTCCTTTCTCTTTCATTTTTTTGTTCAAATCTTCCATGTCGTTATGTTTGTAGATTGAAACTTTTGCATCTGATAATTTGCATGACTCTATTATACTTGCATGGTTTAACTCATCGCTTAGAATCAAATCTCCTTTTTTCACAATAGTTGAAATTGCTCCAAGATTTGCCATATATCCTGTAGGATAGATTAAACTACTTTCTTGTGATTTGTGTTTTGCAAGTACTTCTTCCATCTTTTTATAAGAATCATCATTTCCTGAAATTAATCTTGAACTTGATTGTAATTGATTGATTTGAATTTTTGTTGTTGGAATCCCCAAGTAATCGTTTGAAGATAGGTTAATCAATTGTTTATTATTGATAGTTATTTTGGAACCTTTAGAAATTCCATATTTCATTTTTCTGTAAAGATTATTTTTTTTAAGAATTTCTAATTCTGAATCAACAAAGTTCAGTTTATGCTTTAAGGCCAATTCGCTCAATCATTTTAAGGTCTTTTTCAGCCTCATTTCCATTCATGGTGAGATACCCTGCTGTAATGATTCCATTTGCTCCACTTTGAAGTAATTCTTCGCCAGAATCATCCAGATTTGTTTCACGACCTCCAGAAATTTTGATCACTGATTCAGGTAATAGAAATCTGATCACAGAAAACATTCTGACGATTTCAGAATTTGGTAAGTCAACTTGCAATTCTAATGGCGTTCCTGGAACTGGAACTAAGATGTTGATGGTAACTTCTTCCGGATATAGTCTAGCTAACTCTAATGCTAACTCTAGTCTTTGCTCTCGTGTTTCTCCAAGACCAATTATTCCGCCAGTACATAATTCTAATCCTGCTTCTCTGGCAATTCTTATCGTCTTTAATCTATCTTCATATGTGTGCGTAGTACAAATTTCAGAAAACTTTGATTTTGCAGTTTCTAAATTATGGTTGTATCTTTTTACTCTGAGTTCTTTTAGTTTTTTTGCTTGTTCTAGTGTCAGGAATCCTAAACTGCACTCTACACTAATTCCTACCTTGTTGTTAATCTCTGTAATGATTTTACACACTTTTTGAAAGTTTGTAGGAGATGGTTCTCTCCATGCCGCAACCAGACAATATGATTCTGCACCTTCATCTTTAGCTTTTTGTGCTTTGATAACAACTTCTTCTGGAGTTGGTAATTGATATGACTCTATTCCTGTATCAAAAAATGCAGATTGTCCACAAAATGTACAGTCTTCACTACATGCATTTTTTTTAATGTTGTTTAATTGCTCAACGTCCACTTTATCTCCGTTAAAATCTCGAGTAATCTCATTTGCGCATTTTGCTAAATCTTTTAGATTTTCTTCTGGAATATCTAATAGTTTTTTAGCATCTTCTGATGATATGTGGTTTCCAGAAAATACCTTTTCTTGGCACTCTTTGATAAATTCCAGAGTATTCATTATTTTGATTACTATTATTCCATTTATAACAATAATGGAATGGTTAACCTTGGTTGATGTGAGGGTTAACAGTCAAACTACCTTTGATTTTGCGGATTTTATTGTCAGTATTGTTCTTTTCAGGAGTAAATTCAATTCTGATTCAGTTATTGCTAATGGGGGAACAATCATGACTATGTTTCCTAACGTTCTAAGATAGATTCCGTTCTTTTTTCCTTCTTCAAAGAATATTTTATTGATTGATTGTTTAGGAGATATGGGTATTTTTTTTGATTTGTCTTTGACTATTTCAATTCCCATGAGCATACCTTTGTGTCTAATGTCTCCTACAATGTCTATTTCTAAAATTTCACTGTAGAATTTTTTAAAAGTTTTAGATGTTTTTTGAATTTTTTTGATTAAATTATTTTTCTTGTACATTTTGAGATTTTGATTTGCTACTGCGGCTGCAATTGGATTTCCTGTATATGTATGACCGTGAAAGAGATGTTTCCAATCATTAAATTCTCCTAAAAATGAATTGTATATTTTTTTATTTGCCAGTGTTGCAGCCATTGTCAAATATCCGCCTGTCAGCATTTTTCCATATGCTACAATGTCTGGAATACTTTTTTGTTCTTCGTACTGTAGCATTGATCCTAATCTTCCAAATCCTGTTGCAATTTCATCCAGAACAAACAACACATCATATTTTTTACATATTTGACTAATTTTTTTCTGAAATCCTTTAGGATAAATTACAACTCCCCCTGCAACCTGTGCACCACTCTCCATCACAAACGCTGCAATGTTGTCTTTTTTTGAAAATCTTTTCTCAATCTTATCCAAACAAAAATTTTGGTAATCATTTATGGTTAATCCCTTTAACATACGGTATTTGTTAGGAACTGGGAATTGTATTGTTGTAAATAACTGTTTTTTAAATTTACCAAAAAATTCTGGAACATATCCTACAGACATTGCCCCAAAAGTATCCCCATGGTATCCATTTTCTAATGTGGCGATTTCTGTTTTCTTTTCATTTCCGATATTTTTCCAATACTGTAATGCCATTTTGATTGCAATTTCCATTGCAGATGAGCCGTTGTCTGAATAAAACACCTTGTGCATACCTGGTGATGTTTTTACAAGACTGTCTGCTAGTTTTTCTGCAGGCTCTGTTGTCAGATTAAATTGTGATGAATGCTGGAGTTTTTTACTTTGATCTGATATCGCTTTGATTAGTTGTGGATTTGAATGTCCCCATACGTTACACCACATTGATGCAACGGCATCTATCATCTTATTCCCATCGGAGTCTATTAGCCATATTCCTTTACCGTTAGTAATTTTATCAAAAGACTCCCATTCTTTCATCTGAGTGTTTGGATGCCAAACGGAACTTTTCAATAGATTTAGCATTGTTTTCAGTTCTTAATAATTAACCGATGCGTTAATCAATGATTGGTTGGGAATTTATTTTGTTGAAATCCCTCTTTATTACTGGAACTGATACTGATGTTGGAAAAACATACATCACTGCAGGACTGGCAGTTTCATTTCAAAAAATGGGTGTTGATGTCGGCGTAATGAAACCATTTGCAGCAGGTTCTGCTCAGAAAAAAGGTTACAAATCTGAAGATGTTGAAATTTTATTGCGCGCTGCAAATGCACTTGATCCTGAAAATCTAGTCAATCCTCAATTCTTTCCAATTCCTGCATCTCCATTTACTGCATGGAAGAATCTAAAAACAAAACCAAAAATTCCTTTAATTATTTCTAGTTTTAAAAAATTATCAAAACTTCATGACATGATACTAGTTGAGGGAATCGGCGGGATAATGACTCCAATTCTCAAAGAATATTATGTGACAAATTTGATCAAAGACATGAAAATTCCAACAGTAATTGTAACTAGAAGCAAAGTTGGTACAATCAATCATACTATTATGACAGTTAAGATGTGTGAAAAATACAAAATTCCTATAAAAGGAATCATAATTAATAATTTTGATAGCGGCTACCCTGTAAACGAACTGACCCGGGACTTGAAGAGTCTTACACAAGTTCCAGTTTTAGGCTCCATTCCTTTCATCAATGATATGAGTAACGCATCTTTAAGCAAAATTTTTCAAAAGAATCTTGATCTAAAATTATTGTTAAAATAGATTTTCATATTCGTAAAATCTTGAATTTATTTGAGCCGCCTACATTGCTGAATTTAGCTATTTCAAATACGATTTTTGAAAATGTATTGTTTTCTTTAGATAGTATGAATGATTTTCTTCCTACAGGAATATTCTCTGATAAAACTATCCAAATATTCTCTTTTTCTGTTTGAATTTTTTCTAGTTGGAGTATTTTATCATTAATTACCTTGGGATCTGATGATTTTGGTATACAAATTAACAATGTTTTCTTTGGATCTTTTTCCAAAGTTTTAATGTCTGGAACTACTATGTCGATCTCAATTCCATCATATTCTATTTTTCTTTGACTTGTAATCAATGTATTTGTTAGAAGATAATGCAGTAATCCTGTAGCTAAAATTCCAACTGATTCATCTTTTTTACCCATTGAAATTATTTTGTCATAACAATTTGCTGTCACATTCTCAATAATTTCATCAAACTTTTTTTCGCTTATTAGATTGGGAATAATTTCTGATTTTGTAATATATTCAAATAAATAATCCTTGATTGGATTTGATTCTTCTTCCATTATTCGTTATAGATATAACGTCGTTCGCCTCTGGATTCTTTCTCAGTGTCTACATGTACTAGAACAAACTCTTTATTTGAATGAACCATGGATTCTTCTGGGGATAATTTATTTTCATGTAATTCTTCATATTCCTCCCATGTCAATTGCCTTCTTTCACCAATCTCTGCTTCTAAATTCATGTTCTTTACAATTTCTTTGTATTCTGGTTGGACAACACCGCTGAACACCATTGCACTACTTCCACTACCATAAGAGCCAAACCCTATTCTTTTTCCTTCTAAATCAATTCCTTTTTGATATTCAAATTCTAAACTACTTCTAAATCCAAGATATAGAGATGCAGTATACAAGTTTCCAATCATGCTTGATGCAATAAGCGAACTGGATAATTTGGACTCGTACACTTCTTGATAAGCTTGAGTCTTTGTAAATAATTTTGTAAATTCATGATCTTTTGCCATGAATTCTTCATCTCCTAACACTGATTCAATTGTACCGCGTGGATCTTTTGGTCTTGGTTCTTCAATTCCTATTTCTTGCAATATTTTCTTCCATCTTGGTAATTGCCTCCACTCATGTCTAACTAAATATGCCAGAGCTTTCTTTCCCATGTTGCTATATGGCAAGTGCATGTTGATGTAATCCATATGGTCTAGAATTGTTTCCCCTGGTTCTATTTTGATTAATCCTGTTGAAATCACTTTTTTCTTATATGCTTCAAGTGCTTTTCTCACCTGAATCATGTATAGTAAATTGGAATATTGTCCATGAACTATTGGTGTTTCTTTTCCAAAAGGTCTGTAAAAATCATATTCGTCTTTAATTGATGTTGATGTTACTTTAGGATCAAATGCTAATAATCTTGGGTCATCATTCAATAACATGACTACTGCACCTGCACCCTGAGTCATTTCACCACTAGAACCCATGTCGTATTTTGCAATATCTGACACTACTACTAGTGCATGCTTTCCTTCTGCTTCTCCTGCTCTAATCCAATTTGTATTATCATAAAGAGCATATGAACCACTTACACAAGCAAATTTGGTTTCCACTCCTCCACAATGCTCAAATGCTCCTTGACCATAAACTTGCTCTAGCATGCCAATTACATATGAGTTCATTGCTTTTGATTCATCAAATGCAGATTCTGTTGAGACATATAGCCTACCGATATCTTCTGGTGAAAGTTTATTTTTTTGCATAATTCGCAAACATGCATTTGCTGCAAGACATGCAGGGTCTTGATTAGCATCTACAATTGCCATTTGAGAAACTCCTAAACCTTTTTGTAATTTTACTGGGTCTAGACCTCTATTTTTTGCAAAATCAGATGCATCAATATACAATCTTGGAATGTATATTGCGATGTCGTCTATACCTGCTGCCATAAGCTTGGCTCCGAGTTTGTACATTTAAGGATATTGGGTATATTCTAAATAACTAGGAAGGAAATTTCTGTACTTTTTTTGACAAATTACGAGTGATCTGATCGCAAGAATCTATTTTTTCAATTCATTCTCAAAAACTTTTTCAAATGTCTCAAAAGGCTGTGCTCCAAACAGTCTTGTTGTTTTTCCATCAGGCCCGATCACAAAAAATGCTGGTGTTCCAGTTAATTCCAGACTCCTTGCATCTTCATTACTTGCAAGTATTGTTTGTGAATGTAATCCCTCCAACATACATTCAGACCATTTGTCCATATCTAGTCCTATCTCTTGTGCAAATTTTCCAAGATTCTCAGATGATGCCCATCCATTATTTTCTCCTGTCCAATTAGAATACAAAATATCATGATATTCCCAAAACAAACCTTGGTCGTTGGCACAGTGAGCACCATGAGATGCATTAACTGAATCAGGACCAATGATGTTATAGTCTTTGAATATCATTTTCACTTTCCCTGTTTCAACGTACTTTTCCATAATGTCGTTTTCTGTTGAATGGAAGAAAACATTACAAAAGTGACATTGATAATCTCCAAATTCAATTAAAGTGATCGGTGCGTTTGGATTTCCGAGTATGGGGGAGCCATTGTCCACAAATGTATTGAGTATAATTTTTGCAGGTCCTACTTGTTGGACTTTGGGTGCAGGTTTGATAACCAGTTCTTTTTCATTTGATATTCCATCAAACCCTAAAAATACCACAAATATTGCAATTGATGCAATTCCAGCACCTATGACAAGAGAAGGTCCATGAATCATTACATTTTGAATATAACTAGTTTCTATAAACTATTCTTCTTCTCTTTCTTTGGTGTTTCTTTAGCTGGAGCCTCTTTCTTTTTTACTTTCTCACGTGCATCTTTTCTTTGTTTTTCTCTTTTTTCTAGAATTTTTTCAATGTTTGTCTTTATTCCTTTTAATTTTTCTTTAGATTCATCATCATTTGTTTGACCTATCACCCTATCAATTGCAGGTATTGCTATTTCCCATTTTTTTGAATCCATAATTTCTTTGATCGCTATTTTATGATGGATTTTTTGTATTTTATTCCCATTGGTTTCTTTGACAAGTTTTATTCCTATTTGGTTTAATAGTGCATGATATTCTTTTTTGGATTTTGTTTCTTTTACTGCATTTTCGATTAATTCTTTCTCTGTTTTTTCTGTATTCTGCTGTGATTCGTTTACTTCAAAAATTGATTTATTTTTAAATACTTCTGAAACAAGTTTTTTCTCTTGTATTGTTAGTCCTTTTTCTTTTTGGTATTCTTTAATTTCTTTTTTATATTTATTAAACACTTTTGTATATTCATTTGAAAGATGTTTGTACATCATGTCGATATATTCATCATTGCCGTCATTCAGATTGTTAATGTCTAACAACATATTTTTTATCTGATTAACTTCAAACGAAATTTTACTCATTGCATATTCATCAAATTTTGTATTATCTTTATTCAAATTAGATAGTTTTTCATCTACTTGAATTATTTTTTCTATAACTATGTGGTCTTCAATTGCATATACTTCTTGGTAACCATACATTGATGTTGCCATAATGGAACCTATTATCAGTACAAATACTGTTGATTGTAAATATTTCATTTTACAATAATATTACACACTTGTTTCCCATATTCAAGATGGTAATCTATTGTTTTGAATAGATCCATTTAGGAAAAATTTTCTATATCATGATGTTTTATTGGAATCAAAAATCACTTTATTTTTTATCCATAATGGAACTTATCATGTTGGAAAAAATTTCATATAGGATCATTTCAATTTGAGATGACTTATGTTTTTTTAAAAACAGTCTATACAATTAGTTTGGATGTCTCTTTTTTTTTAAAAATACTTTTGTGAAATATTACTTGTATGTCATATTGTTACAAACACTATGATGAAAGAAATTACAACAACTATAATTGATATTTTCATAAATGAAGACATGTTGTGTGGATAGCATGTCCTATCAATTATTGTTTTACCGTTACTATAATTTTGGCAAGTTTCCTGTTTTATCCAAATTAGATTTGCATACCTTACAATAAAGTCTAACTTCCTTTGATGGAAATTCTGAACCGCAATTTTTACAAGTATAAAATTTCTCATCATTCATAAAAGATCTTAAATCATTATGAACTTAAGAGTATTGATTTGTTTAGATCTCTTATCTTCCAGGTCTTCTAAACCCTGGTTTAATATTACAATTTGATACTGATGATTTTTGAAATTTTTTACATCTCGTATCATTATTTGATCTTTTAGAACCTTCCTCTTCAATTATGAAAACTTTTTTTACTGATTTTGAGGTTTTTTTATTTTTTAATGGGATGATGTTTGTTGGAGAGATTTTTTCTTTTCTGTTCTTTTTTGTTTTTTCATTATCATGTGTATTTTTTTTGGTCCATTTGATATTGTTTGCATTTGATGATGACTGTGCTTTGTTATAATCTCCCAATGATTTAACCATGATGATTTATTCTTGATTGTTAACTTAAGAGTATTAATATGACTAATTTTATTTTCTATTTGCATCCACTTTGTCTTTGATCATTTGCATAAAATCATGGCAAATTATTGATTCTTCAGTCATCTTACATATTATCTCATCATTTTGAAATTCTGAATCATATGTAGCTGCTATCACTATTTTATTACTCCACACCTCAAAATCCTCTTTCTTTTTTGAACATGCTAAGCAATTCATGAATTTTCTAAATTTTATATCCACTTAAGCGTGTTTACTATCAAACTAATCTAAATAAATGGGTTAGACATATCGATTTCATGAAGAATGTTTTTGTTAACGGCTACGGCTCGATTGGCAG
>NZ_JAOULD010000098.1 GCF_029882185.1 Candidatus Nitrosopumilus sp.
TTAAGAACAATCCCATAGATCCGATGCCGACTGCCTCACGGCCAATACTCTTTATTTTTGCATATGGGAATTCTATTCCAATTACAAAAAGAAGTAAAATGACGCCAATTTCAGCAAAAAGATTTAACGCAGAAATATCAGACAGAATTCCCACACCTCCTAAAATTTGAGAAGGATTACCATCAGGCAAAATCCAAGACCAGACAGGAGAAAGTGGTCCAAGTAACATTCCTGCAAAAAGATAACCTATGATTAATGGTTGTTTTATTTTAAAAAATGCAAGAGTCACCACAGCACCAATTATCATAATGAATGCCAGATCAGTAACAAAACTCGTATGAGGTAATTCAGGAGTGATTTGCTCAATCAAACTATTCACAGTGCTGTTAAGGGAGCTATGAATTCCGCTTGAATCCAATTGAAGTGAAATACGCTCCATGATGGTCAGTTATCAAATTTGTTTAAAAGTGAATCTTAATGAAAATTCAAAAGAGAAGACTAATTGAATTCAGACAGATTCAAAAATGTTCGGAAATGTTTAACCTCTTTATGCCTAATTATCATAATCCATGTGCAGAGTGATGAGTAGGTCAACTGAATAGAATGAAGAGATATGACCTTGGGGTATCTGACTGCATAATTGGTTACAGTGTAATCACCTTGTCCTTAATAGTACGGTACCATACCGTACTATATGATTCAATGTGAATATTGTCCAAGAGGGTTTATTGAAACAGCAAATGGGCTAGCTGAAAAGACATTTCATGAGTTACTACATGAACCAGAAGTTGTAAACAAGTAACTCTTTACATTTTTTATTTCAGACCCAACTTTTTTATCTTCAAATTTTTAACTCAACTTACATGGTTACTAAAACATCAAGTAAAAAAATAACAAATCAAGTAAAGAAAGTAACAAAAAGAGAACCAAGTTCATCAGCATTACTTAAAAAAGTAGCATCAGTATCAGACACCAACAAGACATTACAAAAAGAGATCAAAGTAATGTCGAAAATTTTTGGCGAAAATCAAAAAGTGTTAGTATCAATGAAAGGAATGATAGACACGTTAACATCTACATTAGAGCATATTCAAAAACAATCAAAACAAATTGACATTATAGAAGATGATACTCAAAAACTATTTGCAGGATTAAATCAAGTTAGAACACAATCTAATTTGGTTACAAAGATAAATGATCAAACTGTAAAATTGCAAGAAGAAATAAACAGAATTTCAGAATTACAAAAAATTTCCAAATCACAAGAATTATCCCAACAAGTAGAAGACAGTATAAATTCAATTAAGAATAATTCTCAGATGATCATTAAAATTGCTCAAAGAATTGATGAAGTAAGAGAGGATCTAAGAAAAGTTTCAGGGAAAACAGATTCATTTATAGAAATTGGAAATGAGATAGACAATTTAAAAACAAGTATAGAAGAGATTTCAGGAAAAACTGCAAAGTTAGATACAGGATCTCAGATCATAGAAAGCCTCAAACAGGAATTTGAAAGAATTGCTGAAGGGGCATCAACAGCATCAAACCTGAATACAGAATTAGATGCAATCAAAATCACAATTGACGCCATATCTTCCAAAGCCTCAAAAATAGATTCATTAGGACTGGTAATTGAAGGACTCAAGCAACAATTTGATACAATAGCGGCAAAGGCAAATTCTTTAGACAATTTGAGCATCGAATCCATAAAAGAATTAGGAGGAAAAATAGATAAAATTGAAACAGAGATTGGAGCGCTTGCAAAGAGAGCAGATGCAACTGCATTTGTTGGCGAAGGACTCAAATCAGTTCAAACAGATTTCTCAGATTTCAAACGAAATGTATTTGATAAAACAAACAGTATTGAACAAAAGATTTCTTCAGTTTCAGACACATTAAAGAGACAAGATGAATCAACTAAAGAATTTCATGAAAAATCTGAGAAATTATTTG
>NZ_JAOULD010000053.1 GCF_029882185.1 Candidatus Nitrosopumilus sp.
TTTCTTTTTCCATAGAATCGTCTGCAATAGATGCGATACTTGCCACAATTCTATTGAAAAGAGGATTTCCATGTCCAACCTTTTTGTTAAGATTCTTCCAGTTTTTCTTCAGCCATGGCCATAAGATTTTATCACCATACGGGTTTGCAGCGACTTTCATAATCGGTAATTGCATATTTTGTGAGCGAACATGAGATGTTTGAGAGAAATCAAGTGATTTAACAAGTAATTTTTTGTCTTTGAAACCACATAATGCACCTAGAAATCGAAGTTTTTCTTCCATTGTCTTTGCATTCTTGTATAATCTAGTCAATTCAGAATGAGTTTTTGTATTTCCATTCCATGCCGCAATGGAGCAAATAGGTTCTATCAGATCAGGAGAAATGGAATTAGGAGATTTTAGGAATTTCTTATATCTTCTAAGGGCTTCCTCAGTGACATCATCATCATTCATTTTACCCAGTACAGAAATTGCAAATCCTCGAAGTAATGCATCAGTATGTTTATCGGACTTTTGTGGCTCCCATCCTAAACTAAACAAAAGTTTTCTAAAGTAATTGATTGCATATCCCCTAATTTCTTCGGCAAATGGTTCATCAAATGCACGAAAATACAAAGAAGCTAAATTGTGTGCAACATTAACAGATGCAAGATAACTATCTTCTTCAAAATATGCATCAGAAAAGTCAAGATAGTTTCTAACTTGTTCATCTCCTGAAACACACAAAGAAAACAAATCATTTTGTATTGCCCATCTATCAATTGCAGGAATACGTTTTTCATCCACCAGCATTTTCAGATCAAGCAAAATTCCTTCATCATATTTTACACGATAGAATCCTTTTCGGCCATAATTTGCCACAAAACCCAATGTATTCTTTGGAAGTTTAATGGATGTGGATTTTTTGGCGAATAATTTTTTAGAAATCTCAGATTCAAATCCAAGAGACAGAGGAATAGACCATAGGCCCTTGCTGAATTTTTTATCAGGTTCTAAGAGATACCTCTTTTGTTTTAATTTCAGAATGTTACCATCTTGATTGATTTCAACTAATGGAAACCCAGGTTGCTTTAACCATGTATTAACCATGGATGAAACAGGCATTTTAGAGGCCTTTCCAATTGCATCCCACAGATCTTGACCCTTTGCATTTTGATATTTGAAATCAGACAAGTATTTTTTTAGTCCTTTTTGGAAATTTGGTTCGCCCACATAATATTCCAGCATTCTCAACACACATCCACCTTTATCATAGGAAATTGCATCAAAAATTTCTCGAATTTCTGCAGGAGAATTTACTTTAACATCAATGGGATGGGTGGTTTTGAGAGAATCAAGACCCATTGCAACATTCATCGCATCTTCTATGAACTGGTTCCACAAATCCCATTCAGGGTAAAATTTGTCAACAAATTTTGTGGCCATGAAAGTTGCAAAGCTTTCATTTAACCATAGATCATTCCACCATTTCATAGTAACAAGATTTCCAAACCACTGATGTGCAATTTCATGAGAGATTACTTCAGCTATGAATTGTTTAGTTCTAGTAGAAGATGTTTTAGGATCATATAACAAAATAGTTTCTCTAAAAGTAATCGCACCCCAATTCTCCATTGCTCCAGCTGCAAAATCAGGAACTGCTATTAGATCTAATTTAGGCAAAGGGTATTTTATTCCAAAATATTTTTCATAAGATGTAAGAAGCTTCTTTCCTAGATCAAGGGAGAACTTGCCTTTAGATTTGTTTCCTTTTGTAGTAATTACCCTAATCTGGATTTTTCCAATCTTTCCTGTAAGGTATTCAAATTCCCCAACTCCAAGATAAATCAAGTATGTTGAAACAGCTGGAGTTTTTAAGAAATGGTAAATAGTTTTGGTGTCAATCTTTTTCTTTGATTTGATTGGCATGTTTGAAATTGCAGTAAATTTATTGTCTGCAATAATAGAGATATCAAAAGTAGATTTAGCCTCAGGTTTATCCCAACATGGAAATGCACGTCTAGCATCAGCTGCTTCAAATTGTGTGGTTGCAAGATATTTTGTTTTGCCGTTTTGGACATATTGACTGCGATAAAATCCCAGTAGCCTATCATTTAGGACTCCTTGAAATTCTAGATCGATTGTTATTGTTCCTTTAATTTTTTCAGATAGTTTGATTTGTAGTTCTTCTTTTTTCTCATTAGTTTTTGGAAGAGATTTGATAATTTTTCCTTGAGATTTAACTATACATGAAGTGATTTCAAGTTCAGCACAATCCATTGTTATTAGATTGGTAGATTTTTTACAGTTTGCAGTAATAATTTCACTACCAGAAAAAATGAATTTTTTTAAATCAGGTTCAAAAGTTAGATTATAGTTAACTGGGATTATCTCCATATTGGAGATAATTTGATTACACTTTAAGTAGATTTTCTATTTCAAGTCCAAGGATCAGACCTTTCATCCCATGTAATTGCATTAATTCCATATTCATCTAAAGACTTGCTATTTTTCATGGAGATCAAAAGACATTCATCTGAACAATGAGTCATGTCAGGATTTTTCATGAATTTTTCACAATTTTTGCAGTATTCTCCCATATCTCAAATGAATCGATGCCTGTTTGCACATATTCCCTCGTAATGATAAAGGGAAGAAGTTGTTTTAAAATTAAATATGATTATCAGGTTTGAGAACGGATTTTCAATTATCCTTGAATCAACTTTATATTTAATTCGTCAGGGGAGTTGTAAGATGGATTCAACCATAAAACGACAGCAACATACACCTAAAAAAGAAAAGACGCGTAGTGTCACATATCGTTTACCAATAAAACTAGTAGAAGAGATTGAAACTGAGGCTATGAATAAAAATATCTCTCACAATGTCATGGCAAGACAGATTTTAGAAAAATATGTCCAATGGGATAGATTTGCAGAAAAAATAGGCATCATTCCAGTTCCAAAAAAAATTCTAGACACTTTGGGAATCGAAATGACAGCAGAGGAGGTTAATGAAATCATCAATATCATAAAACCAATAATCAAAGATACAGTATTGTTCATCAAAGGAAAATATGATTTGAAAAGATGCATTGAAACATTAGAAGATTACATGCGTGCATCTGGAATGAAGTCAGATCATAGAATTGAAGGAGAATTACATCATTTCATCATTCAACATGAATTAGGAGGTAACTGGTCCATATTTACAGAGCAACTATTACAAGAAATATTCAAAGAGTTTTTGCCAGACTCAAAAATGAAATGTCAAACAACAGAATCCACAGTTATTGCCTCAATTGCGCTGGGCGGAGATTTTAGTGAACATGAATATTAAAAAAACTAGTTTTTGTTAAAAACTACTTGCACATCTAGTTTTCCATCACTAAAAGATGTATTCACTTCTTTGATTTTACTTTTGTAGAGAAACAACCTTTTGCCTTCTTCTGTAATTACACCAGAAGTTCTAATCATTTTTGAATCATGCAGTTGTTGTATTCTTCTGTAAACAGTGCTCAGAGGAATAATTTTTTCATGTGACACTTCTATGGCAGACTTGGGAGTTTCCATAATTGCCTCTAAAATAGATCTACAATATTTATCAGAAAGGATTTCAAGAAAAGAGTCTTTTCTTTCTGGTTCTTCAATTTTTAATTGTGTGATTGTTTGCATGTTTTAACTAGGTGATTTTAGCATATAATATCTGGGCAGACACATGTGTGCAATGCAAGACAGAATGAACTAATCTTTTCCAGATTGTTCTGCTTTTAATCCCTTGTAACGATTTCTAATAGTTACTTCGGTTACTCCTGCAGCTTCTGCAAGATCTCGTTGTGTGATAGATACACCGTTCTTCACACAGGACAGGTAAAGGGCAGTGGCAGCAAGTCCCATCGGATCTTTACCAGCAGATTCTTTACGCTCTTGCGCTTCTTTGAGAACTTTAACAGCATAACGTTTTGTTTTTTCAGATATCTCAAGCTTGCTTGAAATTCTTGCAATACATTGAATTGAATCAACTACAGGCATTTTCAATTCCAGTTCATGGTGTAGCAATCTATAACATCGTGCAATATCTTTTCGTTTTACATTTGCAGCATCAGCAACATCTTTCAAAGTTCTAGGTGTTTCAGTATCTCTACATGCAGCATATAATGATGCAGCAATCATTGCTGAAATTGATCTTCCTCTAACGAGTTTTTTCTCTAAAGCTTTTCTGTAAATGTAAGCTGCTTTTTCTAAAACATTTGCAGGTATTGCAACCTTGTCTTTTAATTTATTTAAATCACTTAATGCTTGTCTTAGATTTCTATCTACAGGGGCATGAACTTGACTTCGACTATCCCAAGTTCTTAATCTTTCAATAGTACTTTTCATAGATGTTGAAAGAGGTTTTCCTGATGCATCCTTGTTTAAAGGATTGATGACAGTTGACAATCCCATATCATGAATCATTAGTGATGAAGGTGCCCCAGTTCTTGCAGGATCAGCACCGCCATCTTTTTGGAATGATCTCCACTCAGGTCCAGACTCTTGTGATTTTTCAGTAATCACATATCCACATTTTCCACAAAAATTTTCTCCCGTAACTTCATCAGTTAGCAAAGAGTTTTTTCCACACCGAGCACATGTTGGATTGTCCATTTTAATTTCTGGCCTCGTTAGTCAAAATGAGGGTAAATGATAAAGAGCAAACAACTATACCTTCAGACATAATTTAAGAACATTTCTCATCTATAAGAAGTGTGAGTATTTTCGTTGAAAGTGCTAGTGCTTTACAAGTTATGCAATGACAGTTATTTCAGGAGCAGAATTACCACCATAACCAGGGTCAATAGTTTGCTTAGGATTTAATGTCGTATCATGATGACAAGCTTTGTTACAAACAGGGCAGAATTTTCTGTCAAGCACAATACATTGACAAATATGATTTTTCACATATGCTTGAGCCGCTTGATTCCATTCACCAGTGCCATTACAATACACACAAACATTCGTAGACGAGGAGCCTACACCTTTACAAAAATCACAGACATCGTCAGTCATTTGTTATCTATATTATTGAAGATTAAATCAATATATTTTAAGAGGTGGGCAGGGATAAATAGAATAAACCTTTTAAAATATCCCAAAATACAACTATAATCATGAAACAAAAAGCAGCAACTCGAAGTATCAAAATTCTAGTTGCCAAATTAGGATTAGATGGTCATGATAGAGGGGCACTGGTACTATGTAGGGCATTCAGAGATGCAGGAATGGAAGTAATCTATTCAGGGCTTTTTGCTACGCCAGATAGAGTTGCGCAAATTGCAGAGGATGAAGATGTAGATGCAATTGCAATGAGTTTGTTAAATGGGGCACATGGAACTCTGTTCCCAAGAGTTGTCAAGACCCTAAAAAAGAAAGGAATCAGCGATGTTTTGATAGTTGGCGGAGGAGTCATTCCAGAAATAGATCATAAGGATTTAGTCAAAGCAGGAGTTGATCATGTATTTGGTCCAGGAACACCACTACCTACAATCATAGATCATATAACAACTGGAGTTTCTAAATTAAGAAAAATTTAGTTCAGAGTTCAGGACTTTTTTATTTAATTGAGTAATTTTTAGAGATTGAAAAAAGTAGACATGAGGCTTGGTGTTGATCTAGTACAACTTAGCATGAATAAAAAATAGATAAAACAATTTTGATTGCATCAGATAGTGATTTTGAATATGCAGTACAAAAAGCCCAAGTAAGAGTCAGTTACATTAGCATATTTTTTGATTTTGTTTTAATTGTAGATTAATTAATGTAAATTATAATTTACATTTATCTAATAATTCATCAGTTCAACTCCACTGAGATTCATCTATTATTTTGGAGATGAAAATGACGCAGATATGCATAAAAAATTTAGATTTTGCCTAGTTTGGTTTTGAATTCTTGATATGCTTTTTCATAGGATGTCATATCCCCAACATCTGTGAATCCTTTTTTAATTAAGAAGCTGTTTAATTTTTTCTTTTTTAACATTGCTTTATTAAGCACCTTGTCCATTCCGTAAGGAATCCCTTCTGGAATTAACGGAAACACTTCGGGTTCCATAACATAACAACCAGTATTGATGTTTGATGTGATTTCTGGTTTCTCTCTCCATGCTGTGATGATATCTTTTTTATCCGTATCAATTACGCCATATGGTAATTTGTACTTGTATTCATACAAACACATAGTGAGAAATGCTTTACTTTTTTGATGTTTTTTTATCATATCTTTGAGCCTGAAATTAAATATCGAATCCCCATACATGCAAACAAAAGTATCATCTATGAAATCTTCTGCACTTTTGAGCTGACCTGCTGTTGCTAATGGTTTATGGGAAATCGCATACTCGATATCTACTCCAAAATCTTTTCCGTCTTGAAAATAATCTTGAATATTTTTACGTAAATAACTTACACATAACACAATTGATTTGATATTATTTTTCTTTAACCAATTAATTGAATGTTCTAGTAATGGTTTATCTCCAAGAGGCAGCATCGGTTTTGGAACAAATAACGTGTATGGTTGAAGTCTGGTCCCAAGACCTCCTGTTAAAATTACGGCCTTCATCGTCATATTTTTTTTCTTGACTTATTTATGGTTATATGTTATCGTTTAATTAAATAAATAAAGGGACATTTTACCTGAATCATGAAGAATGTTTTTGTTAACGGCTACGGCTCAATTGGCAGTAGAATTGTCTCTTTTCTAAAAGACGATCCTGAAATTACCGTGGTAGGAATTGGAAAATATTCTCCTGATGAAAAAGTTCAAGAAGCCATATCTAAAGGACTTGATGTTTATGTTCCTGAATCAAAATTATCTGATTTTTCAAATTATAAAATTTCAGGCTCTATTGAATCTGCATTGGACAAGTCTGATTTGGTCATAGATGCTGCCCCAGGTGGACACGGCTACAAAAACAAAAAGAATCTCTATGAACCAAAAAATATCCCTGCAATTTATCAAGGCGGCGAGTCCACAATGGGCTCTGAAGCGGTTTCTGATTTGTTGTTTAATTCTCGTGCAAACTATGATCAGGCCTTGGGAAAACATCATGTCATGCAAGGGAGTTGCAATGTCACAGGTATGGGGAGAATTTTAGAGCCTCTTCGCGATAAGTTTGGTGATCAATTAGTAAGATTTGATGTGACTCTGGTTAGACGCTGGGCAGATATTGAACAAACCGAGAAAAAACTGTCAGATACCATAGAGATGACTGAGAAACCTCATCATGGTGACGATGTGAAACTATACTTTGGAAAAGATGCTCCACTATACGTACGTGCAATCAAAGTCCCTACAAGGCAGATGCATCTGCATATCATGGATATTAGATTTAATGGAACGGCTCCAAAACCATCTGAAATTCATGACATATTCACAAATGAATTTGGTGTTGCAACACTGTGGACTGCAAAGGGGACTAAAGATGTAAGAGATTATGCTCAGAACATGGGCTTTAACTTTACTGATACCAACATGATACACATTCATGCAAACATGACTACCTCTATTGGCGATACTGTGCAAATGATGTATTCTGATGATCAAACAGGCATTGTAATCCCTGAAAACCACATGCTGATGCAAGCAATGCTGTTTGGAAAATCGTATTCTGAAGCTTTTGCACACACGGAATCCATATTTCATATGAAGGAGAAAAAAGAAAAATTACAAGAACATTTTGC
>NZ_JAOULD010000054.1 GCF_029882185.1 Candidatus Nitrosopumilus sp.
TGCTTTTCAATTACTTTTTCCAAGCTATTTGTTGCAGGATATTTCCAAGAGAAAATTTGCTGTCCTATACATTTTGCATATTTTTTTGCATGATTAGATACTTGGGTGTTACAAAAAATAATCTCACCTGAAAATTTTGGTTGCAGATCAAGGAATCTTGCATGAGTGTATAATGATTCTTTTAATCTGGTATACACTCCATGGAGGGAGTGATATTTGCATTCAATCAAAAATTCTTTGTTGTCCCTCATTCCTATCAAATCAATTTCATGTACTATACATTTTCCAGGAATTTTTGATCTAATTCCCGATACCTGATAATCATAATATTCCAATAGAGATGAAATGTAATTTTCAAATGCAAATCCTGCACGACCCATTCTCATAATTGCGTCCTTTAATTGATATCTTTGGTGTAGACCTTTGAGACCTTTTTCTTCAGAAATTGCACGAAGAACTTTTTTGTAAATATCCTTTGAGGTCATATCACGATAAACTTGGGATTTGACTTTTTTTAAAATCCGTTTTGCAGTCTTTTTACTTGCTCCTGCTCTAATACATGTACGGAGAATCTTGTTTTCATTAAATTTGACTCGTCTGCCATCTGCTTTGTAAATGAAGAATTTTCTAGGAGTCACAGATTAAACTAGTTTTGAAGAAATTAATCCTTTACTTTTGAGTAACATTGTTCGTCAGAGACAGTTGAAGATTACAAACAAAATTTGTGAAAATCAGATTTTATTTATAAACAAAAGAAAGGTGGGTTTAATCAATATGACAAAACCATGAGAGTTATCACATCATTCAGGCCAGATGTGAGTTGTTGATATTTTGTCTCCCAGGATTTGTTTGGTCCTCTATAGATTAGAAATTCATATTTTTAATAAAATATGTGCAAGTATGAAATTCAACCATTTTTGGGAACATAGTTCTTGCATGAACATTTAGTGCACAATATTTTTGATTGCAGTTTTCCACTAGGCATTGATGTGCCAGGTAAGAAATCCCCAGTACCAATGCGATTAAACGCAAGACGATGATCCTCTTTTGAATTTCAGCCCTTGTGTATGCCCTGTCTTCACTTTTGGACTCTTTTGGAATCATTTTGTCTATCAAAAACCATGAAAAGTCAATTTCATTGGCACGCAGTAATGTCTTGATTGGTTTTAGTCTGTTTCTAGAAGTGTTTGGATTAGCTTCTTCTCATCTATTTGTTGTTTGAGTAACATGACATAACGTTTGATCTTGTTCTTACCAGCATAGTGGTCTTCCCTAATTAGATTAACAAAATTATTCACAAGAATGGCAAATTCTTTTTCTGGTAACAGTTTCCTTTTTTGTTGGGACTTGCTCCAATCATAGTTTGGATTAAGAAACATTTCGAGTTGTCCTGCATATTTTTTCTTTGTAGACTTGTCCCTGATTGCTGTTACATAGTTCTCATAAGGAGTAATATCTGCAATTTCTTCAAGAGTGTAATCAGGATGAGTCATAATATCAGATATTGTATGGGATCAGATAAAGCATTAGTTAGGGTATGGGCCCGAAGGGCTTCGATCCCTTGGCTCACCGGTTATGAGCCGGTTACTCTACCAAGCTGAGTTACGGGCCCTAAGCAAAGGAATTTTTTCTTAGGTATAAAATGTTATGAGATTAACAATATTCTTCATAGCAACTATCAAGCAACAAATTTTGTGCTGAAATTGATTTGTCTGCAATTTCAACCAAGCTGTCAAAGTCAGCTGAAGATTTTTCCAATATATTTCTCCAAGATGCTGCATGTCTAATGTCAGCTTCAGTGTGAAGCTTAAAGTATTCTGTAGCATTATGACTTGTCATTCCGTAAAATTCTGCCAATCCATCAAGTTTTGTTTGGCTAATTTTTGGAATTTCTTTTTCAAAAGCATACATTGCACAAGCACCGCCATCAAAAGTATCCATCAGTTGATTAAGATCAGATACAGCCTTCTGTGTTTTTGCAGTTCCTGAATATGAAATTAATTCATCTTCAGATATTCCCAATTCTCCTGCAAAAGCAATCCATGGTTTGATATGATCAGATTCCT
Organism: Candidatus Nitrosopumilus sp.; assembly: GCF_029882185.1. Lineage (GTDB taxonomy): Archaea > Thermoproteota > Nitrososphaeria > Nitrososphaerales > Nitrosopumilaceae > Nitrosopumilus. Next base: position 2,067 of record NZ_JAOULD010000054.1, read on the forward strand.
CTTGTTGATTTTTAACCAGTTCACTAACTACAGATTCTGGTGATTTTTCAATTATAGGAGTCATAAATGAAGGGACAGTTTTTACAAGTTGAAAATATTCTTTAGAGTAACCTGCTAGAGACTCTTGTGTTAATTTTCCATCAGACCACATTTGGTAAAATGGGTGTTTTAGTAAACTTTTTTCTTCAATCATTTCGTCAATTTTTTGTATTATATTCATGATTCATCTCCAATTACGCCAATAAAAAAATCTTTGTGGTGTACAAAAGATTTTATGATGATAAAGCAGAATTTTCATGGGTTCCAGTGGTGTAGACCGGTCAAGCATTTTGCCCTTTCAAGGCAAAGATCCCGGGTTCAAATCCCGGCTGGAGCACCAAGATTTATTTACGTATATGAAAGTTTTTTGATCAGGCCCATCTTGGACAGGAAAAATATCGAGATAAATCCTCTGCTTGAAACCTATGGAAAATACATTCAACGTATAGATCAAGCACTAGAAAATGAACTTGCAATTTATTCTGAATCAGAGTTCATTGAACCTCTAAAATATTCTCTAGAAGGAGGTAAAAGGATCAGACCAATTATTTTGAATTTAGCAGCTGAGAGTGTAGGTAAAATTGATGAAAATGTACTATCTGCATCTTGTGCAGTTGAATTTCTCCATATGGAATCAATCATTCATGATGATATTATTGATAATGAAACAATGAGAAGACAAAAAGATCCTTTCCATATCAAATATGGATACAACACAAGTGTTCTAACTGGAGATTTTGTACTTGGACTAATTCTTGCAATATCATCAAGATTAGACAATGCTAGAATTACAAAAGATTTGGCTACAACTGCCATGTTAATGAGTGAGGGAGAAATGATTGAAGGTAGATTGGAATCAAGTGAGGATGTAACATTTGACGATTATCTAAAAGTGATTGAATACAAAACGGCAGTGGCATTTGAAGTAGCAGCTAGAACAGGTGCAATCATTGCTAACGGAACAGAAGAGCAAATTGAAGCATTAACTGAATATGGGAAAAATATAGGAATTGCATATCAAATCAGAGATGATTTGCTAGACTGGAAAAACGAAGACAAGTTATTCAATTTATTGATCAAGAGAAGTTCTGATCCTAGAGATGTCTTTAACAAAATGGAAGAATTGTTAAAAGAATATTCAGAAAAAGCGAGATCGGGTTTGAGAAAAATTCCAGACAATGATGCAAAAATAAATCTAGATAATTTAATTAAATTTACTTCATTTAAGGCATAAGACCTAAACTAATTACTGGAGTTGCAAACTCTACAAACTTCAATAGTGGTTCTGGATATACACCAAATCCAACTAAAAAGATTGTTGAGAAGATCATTACGGCAATAACAGATTTTGGTTCTGCAACTCTCTTTTCGGTTTCTCCTTCAAAGTACATTTTTCTTGTAATCCAACCATAGTAAGCAAGGGATAATGCACTGTTAAGTACACCTGCAATTGCTAGCCAAGGAGCCCACCATAAAGCAGAAGTAGCATCTAAAGCACTTCCAAATAACATCAATTTACTCCAGAATCCAGAAAGAGGAGGTACACCTGCAAGTGCAAAGAGTGCAATAACTAAACCTAGAGCAGTAATTGGCATTCTTCTTCCGAGTCCTTTTAATTTATCAATATGAGTCACTGCAAGCGTTGTAACAATTCCTGCAATTGCAATAAATGCAGCACCTTTCATCACGGCATGATTCATAATTTGATACAAAGAACCTTGTAAACCTAGAGAACTGTGTGGAGCTACAGCTAGTCCAATTAGGATGTATCCTGCATGAGCAATACTAGAATATGCCAACATTCTTGAAATATTCTTTTGCATAATTGCAGCAACATTTCCTATAGTCATAGTCATTACAGCAATAATTCCAAGAGCTAAAGTCCAGTCAAGGTTTAGAACAACCATTCCAAGAACTACAATTCTAATCGTTGCAGCAAATCCTGCCTTCTTTGTTGCAGCAGCAAGTAATGCAGTGATTGTAGGAGGAGCGCCTTCATATGTATCTGGCAACCATTGATGGAATGGAACAAGTCCCATTTTGAATCCAAATCCTGCAATAAACATTCCAACTGAAAGTAATGCAAGAGGCAACAATGAAGGGTCAAGTGTTGAATAACCTTGAATGACTTCTCCAATATTTGTAGAGCCTGTTAATCCATAAGATATTGAAATTCCGTAGACGATGATAGCAGAAGATAATGCACCAAACAAGAAGTATTTTAGAGCAGCTTCATTTGAGCTTGGATTCTTTTTCATGTATCCAACCAAAATGTAAGTTGGAATACTCATGAGTTCCCATGCAACAAATAGCATTATCAAATCAGTAGAATATGCAACTAGAACCATACCAATTGTTGCAAGTAAAATAAGTGAATAGTAAACTGCAGGAGAGTTATGTTTTCTCATATAATTGAAAGAACCAACAGTTGTGAATATTGCAACAATAAGCATTGCAATTGCAAAGAAACCACCAAAGGCATCATCTACAATTACATCATCTGAAAATAGAGCCGAAGAAGCAATATTGTCATTGATGAATTGATATCCAACATAACCCATGGATACGATTAATGCAGCAAATGCAATTACTGCATAAAATGAGTTTGAACCTTGTTCTTTCCTTGAAATGCTAATTATTGGAAGAAGAATACCAACGGTTCCTAATATTGCAATTATTATCAATGGGGTTGAAGTAATTTCTATCATCTCATAATTCTCCTATATCAGTAATATCAGAACTACGAATAGTAATCCTGCTCCAAATACGAATAGGTATGATTGTGAAACACCGGTTTGAGTTCCTTGGATGACTCTAGCACTCCATCCGACTGCCTTTTGAACTCCATCATTCATACCATAATCAATGGCGGTCTTTTCAAAGTATCGGAATACTGCTCTTGCCAACCACAATGGAGCTACTACAAAGCACCAGTAGATTATTGCATTTAGATACCATCTGTTTAAGATGACTTTGTGAATTGCGTAAAAGAAAATATTTGAATTAACAAATTTGACTGGATCAACCCATCTTCCAATATAGAAGATGTAACCAAGTCCAATACCAGTAGCAAATGCTACTAATGATGAACCAAGTGCAACTGGGTTAAGTCCTTGCAAGAATTCTGGTAGGATTGATGCTTCAGCAGCAACATGTTCAGAGTGAATACCAAATGAGTGTTCGAGATAGTCTGTAAACAAATGATGTAATCCTTCTTCTGCAGACAATCCAATGAGTCCAATACCGATTGTAAGAACTGCTAGAATTCCATATGGTACCCACATAGATAACGATGCTTCATGAATATGATGTCCTTCTTCCTCCATCTTTTCAATGTGTTTACTCTTCTTACCAAAGAAGACCATTCCAATCATTCTTGTAGTATAGAATGCAGTAATTACAGCAGTTAGTACTGCAATAATGTAAAGTGGCATTGCCCATTCATTTCCAGATGTATAAACTGCAGCAAAGATTGCATCCTTACTCCAGAAACCTGTTGTGATAAATGGTGCACCCATTAGACCAAGACCTGCAGCCCACATGAATGCATATGTCTTCTTCATCTGTTTTCTCAAGCCTCCCATATCAGTCATGAATCTAGAACCAACAATATGCAATAGAGAACCTGCTGCCATGAATAATGATGCTTTGAACATTGCGTGAGAAATCAAATGGAAGAATCCTGCAGTGTAACCATCGACATATTGATGAGATAATCCTGCAACACCTAATGCCATCATCATGTATCCAATTTGAGAACCAGTAGAATATGCAAGGACTTTCTTAATTTCGGGATTAACCATACCTTGCGTTGCAAGTAATAGTGCAGTAATTGCACCAACCCATGCTACAATTTCAAAGAATTGATCAGCCATAATTCCTGCAGCACCTAATGCAAATACAAGTGGGCCAATTCTTGCCACCAAGAATACACCTGCTTTAACCATTGTTGCTGCATGAATCAATGCAGAAACGGCAGTAGGACCAGTCATTGCTTCTAGTAACCATTCGTTTAGTGGGAATTGTGCAGACTTGCCTATAGCACCACCAAATAATAAAACAAATGCAGGAACTAGCAATCCCTGAGCAGCCATTGCAGTTGCCCAATCAGTAGAACCCATTAATTCTTTAAATCCAAATGTTCCAGCAAATAAGAAAATCAAAAGCATACCTGCAATCATCATCACATCACCAACTTTGGTCATGATGAATGCCTTCATTCCAGCATGTGTTGGAGCATAGTAATCTAACATTCCAAGAACTGTACGTCCTTCAACACCAACATGATCTTTCTTTTTATCACGATACCAAAAGCTGATCAAAGCATATGATGCAAGACCTACTCCCTCCCATCCAAAGAAGACTTGTAACAAGTTATCAGATAATACAATTAATTGCATTGAACCAATAAAGAACATCATCCAGAACCAGAATCTAGTAATGTCTTTGTCACCTTTCATGTAACCTGTACTGTAAATCATAATCAAGAATGAAATCCAGCCAACAACATTTGCCATAATTATTGAGAGTGGATCAGCTAATACACCACCTTTAAGACCAATTGCTTCTATCCACATAATTTGGTGATGTAATTCATGAGCCTCTAATGCTACTGGAATCATTGTTGCTGCAGATAATGCACTCATCAGAGCAAATGCAACTGCAACATATCCAGTTGTATGTTTTGATAATTTTCCAACACCCGGAATAATCATTGCAGCAGCAAATGGTAAAATCCAAACTAGCCAAGCACTGAGAGTTCCAACTTCAAAGGGTAATCCAAAAGATTCAGTAGCCATTATCTAAACTCCCAACACTCCACTCATGTATGGAATAATTGTCTTCAAGAAAATATCCGGATAAATACCGACTACAACTGAGAATCCTGCCAAAACCATCATTGGTGCTGTCATGTACCAACTTCCTTCCTTCACATTTTCTAGATGTTCAGGGGTCTTTCCAAAGAATACACGTTTTAGCATCCAAAGCATGTAAGACATTGTAAGTGCAGTTGCAACAAGACCCAAACCAAATGTTACAGCTCTAATTGTTGATCCTTCTTCAATGGCAGTTTCTAATGCACCGTAAAAGAGAATCCATTCACCCATGAAACCACTTGTTGGTGGAACACCCATTATTGTTAATGCACCAATTACTGCACATACGGCAGTGATTGGCATCTTTCCTGCTAATCCTCCTAATTTTGAAATGCTTCTAGTTCCAACTTTAACAATAATAATTCCTGCCATCATGAAGAGAATGCCTTTTCCAATTCCGTGTGTCACATACATCATCTCTGCACCTGATAAA
>NZ_JAOULD010000055.1 GCF_029882185.1 Candidatus Nitrosopumilus sp.
GAATGTTAGATATCAACGACAGGGCATCACTACTAAAAACCAACATCATGGATGCAACTCCATACATGTATGTCAGTCCTACAAACATGATGTTTAGTGCTATTTGGATTGCAGCAATTATTGGAATATTTGCTACGTTGAAACGAAAGAAAGAGCAACTCAAAAAAGTAGATTTGACACATGACCTTCTTTCCGAGACAAAATAGTTCTAGAAATTCCACTGAATTTTTATGTGCATGAGAAGTAGTTCTGTTGATGCCTGAGTTTGGTACAATTGCAATGGTAGTATTTGCAGTTGCAATTGTAGTAATTATAGCTGTAACTGTAAAATCAAGATTAACTTCAAATAACACAACACTGGATGTTGGTGGTAAAACAACAATGTCTGATACTCTTTACAAACTTGCAATGATTGGAATCCTTGGAATAATTGTTTTTGGTGCCTATATCGCAATTTCTGGTTACGCCACTGACATTTACCCCTTGGATAGAATTAGAGGAAATCTTGATGGGATTGTATCTTCTTCAGATCCTGATGTAATACGTAATCATTTGGTGGCAATCCAATCTGATTTGGATTTGGTAATGGTGAATATTCCTGAAACTATTGATGAAAATGGTAAAGTTGTTGCCAAAAACCCTGTCTGGATATTTGGCACTGAATCCACCAACTTCCTTAGAATTCAAAATAACATAGATACAATGTTTGCAGGATTAGATGAGATATCTTCTCTCTCTAAAGAGAATTCTGCATATCATACAGGAATGTTAGATATCAACGACAGGGCATCACTACTAAAAACCAACATCATGGATGCAACTCCATACATGTATGTCAGTCCTACAAACATGATGTTTAGTGCTATTTGGATTGCAGCAATTATTGGAATCATTGCAATCTTGAAGAGAAAGAAAGAACAGCTCCAAAAAGAAGACGAAATAGGAATCTAAGGAATATTTAGGTCTCTTCTGATTTCATCTACTGCTCTGATTCCATAGATGTCTCTTATTTGTTGAATTCTAATTGATTCTTTTAGCATGTCTCTTCCTATGGCATTTGTTAAAATTGAATATACATCACTAAATCTTACTTCCCATTTATCTGCACAGTCTAAAATTTTACTCACTGCCCATTGTCTAACCTCGTGTGGTAATGGGATCTTTTCTCCTGATTCGATTGAAAGTTTATCAAACAGATTCACAATGTCTGCAGTTTGTGATGCCATCTTTTCAATATCTTCTGCAACACCGTACTTTGATTCTGCATTCATTCTGATGTTTGACTGATATTCTGATAGTTTCAATAACGCCATCATTTCCTTTGAGGAATCACTGGCTGCCTTGCTTGTGACATTTTTGACTGATTGTATCTCTTGGAAGAGTTTTTCAGATTTTTTATGAAACTCTATTGTGGATTCGTCTTGCCTTTTCAGAGTGTCTGAAACCGATGATATTTTCTGTTCAATACTGTTTGTTTTATCATATACATTCTGTTTGAAATTGGAAAATTCTTCTTGCACTGATTTGAGCCCTTCTCCCACAAATGCTGTAGAGTCTGCTCTTTGTGACAATGAATTGATTTCAGTCTCAATTTTATCGATTTTTCCGCCTAAACCTCTAATTGATTCTAGGCTCAAATTATCCACAGAATTTGCTTTAGCTGATACTGTGTCAAACTGTTGTTTAAGACCATCGATGACTCCTCCCAATGAATCAATTTTTGATGCTTTAGCTGATATTGCATCAATTGTTACTTTGATTGCATCTAGATCTGCATTGAGATTAGAATTGGATGATATCCCTTCGGAAATTCTTCCTAGCTCTTGTTTGAGACTCTCAATAATTTGTGAACCTGTATCTAATTTTGCTGTCTTTCCTGATATTTCTTCTATGGTCTTTTTTAGACTATCCATCTCAGAACCAATTTCTAAAAATGAATCTGTCTTTCCGGAAACCTTTCTCAAGTCATCTCTTACTTCGTCAATCCTTTGAGCGATTTTGATAATCATTTGAGAATTGTTTTTAATTGAATTCATACTGTCTTCTACCTGTTGGGATAGTTCTTGAGATTTTGACGCTTTTTGTAATTCTGAAATTCTACTAATCTCTTCTTCGAGTTTTAATGTTTGATCATTGATCTTGTTTACAAGGTTTGATTGCATTCTTACTTGATTCAGTCCTGCGTACAGTTTTTGGGTGTCATCTTCTATAATGTTGATTTGTTTTGATTGTTTTTGAATATGTTCTAAAGTTGATGTTAATGCATCAATCATCCCTTTCATTGAAACTAACACTTTTTGGTTTTCCCCAAATATTTTTGTCATTACTTTGATCTCTTTTTGTAGTGCTTTGTTAGAATCTGTAACTGATGCTACTTTTTTTAATAATATTGATGGACTAGGCTCTTTTTTGGTTGTTTTTTTTGCCTTGACTGTGCTTTCCTTCTTTGTACTTTTGGCAGCCATGTAAATTCAATTAAAATTTAGAGATAAAAAAGTTGAGTGTAAAATAAAAAATGTAAAGAGTTACTTGTTTACAACTTCTGGTTCATGAAGTAATTCATGAAATGTCTTTTCAGCCAAACCATTTGCTGTTTCAATAAACCCTCGTGGACAGTATTCACATTGAATCATATAGTACGGTACCATACCGTACTATTAATAGTAAGGTGATTACAAAGTAACCAATAATGCAGTCAGATACCCCAGGTCATATCTCTTCATTTGATTCAGATGACCTAATCATCACTCTGCATATCGATTATGATCTCTGGGCATAAAGAGGTTAAAGATTTTGAAAATATTCGAGCCTGAGATTTTTTGCTAAATTATTTTCAAATGTTAAATCCGCAATCAATTTTAAACAAAATTGTTTATTCATAACATGCAAAACATTCCGCTTCAATTGGATTCAAGTGGAATTCATAGATCACTTAACAATACTGTATCTAGCTTAATCGAGCAAATTACTCCTGAGTTACCTCACACCAGTTTTGTCACTGATTTGGCTTTTATCATGATTATTGGGGCTGTAGTGACTCTTGCTTTTTTCAAAATTAAACAACCGTTGATCATAGGATATCTTTTTGCAGGAATGCTGATTGGACCATTTTCACATATTTGGTCTTGGGTATTGCCTGAGGGTGGGCCTTCTACTGATGCTCTTGAGAGTGTTGGAATATTATCTGATATTTCTGCGTTGAATCTCTTTGCAGAAATTGGTGTGATCTTGTTGCTTTTTGTAATTGGTATAGAATTTCCTTATGCAAAAATCAAAAGCATTGGTCGTGTAGCAATTGGAGTTGGAACCATAGGACTATTTTTAACTCTGGGCGTTGTGTTCTACACTGCTAGTGCCCTTGGTTTGGAATTTATGGATGCATTGTTTATTTCAGCAGCACTGTCTATCTCCAGTACTGCAATTATTGTTAAACTGTTAGAAGAGATGGGAAAAATCAAAAAAGAATCATCTATTTTGGTTCTGGGTATTTTGATTGTAGAGGACGTCATTGCAGTCATTCTGATTTCTTCATTACAGTCAATTGCATTAGTTGGCACTGTCTCTATTGAATCCGTTGTTGTGGTTGTATTGGTTGCAACCGGTCTGATTGTAGGAACATTTACTGTTGGAACTCGTGTAATTCCTCCTTTGATCGATAGAGTTGCGGCCGCAGAACATCGTGAAATTTTACTACTTAGCGTTCTAGGCGTTTGCTTTGGTTATGCACTATTTGCAAATATTGTAGGATTATCAGTAGCAATTGGAGCCTTTTTGGCTGGGGTTTTAGTTGCAGAATCAAAGTCAGCTGAAGTTGCAAAATTACTATCTAGTCCAATAAAAGACATGTTTGTAGCAATATTCTTTATTTCAGTTGGTGCTTTGATGGATATTTCACAACTTGAAAATTATCTTTTCATAGCAATTGTTTTGATTGCAGTTGCTACGGGGATGAAGTTTGGAGGTAACATGATTGGGAATATCCTTTTCAGACAAAAACGCGGAAAGTCATTGCGTTCTGCATTTACTCTAGCTGCCCCCAGAGGTGAATTTTCTATTGTAATTGTAAAGGCAGGAGTTGACATTGGTGCAGTTAGTTCTTTCTTGTTTCCGCTAATTGGTATTATTTCTATTATCACTGCATTCATTTCTCCATTTCTGGTAAAAGCAGCAGATAAAATAATTCCAAAAATTGAAGAGAAAAAAAATGTCTGATGAATTAAAACGATTTCTAGATCAGGCGCATCAGGGAATTGGCACTTTTGATTTTGATGGAAAAGAAACTCCATGCATAGAAATAGATGAGAAAAAATATGATGAGATGTTATCCAAGGTTGCAGGACAACATCTATCTATCAATACGGATTTGAATATTCTGCAAGACGGCTTGGGAAACGTGTTTGTTGAGGTAACTCTAACTTTTTCTGTGGGCAATATAGTAGAAAGATTCCTTGTAAATGCTAAAACACATCTTGATTTCTTTAAAGCGCTTGCACAAACATCAATGCTTGCACTTTCTTCACCAAAATCAAATTATGGGAAAGATAATGTGTTTATGATTCAATTACCTCGTCCAGAAAAAGCTCAAGATGCTCTTGACATAATCAATGACGCTTTGATTCCAAAGAATTTATGAAAAGTGGTGCAGTTACCGGGATTTGAACCCGGGTCACGTACTTGGCAAGCACGAGTACTAACCAGACTGTACTATAACTGCAACAACCCACAAGGCTGAATTTGGATATTAAACTGTTTTTAACTATTTCATACAAGATATTCCATGGATAAAATTCTATTAAAGAAAATAGAGCAAAAAATCCAAGACTCTGTTTCAAACAAAGATGAAATCAAAGAATTGATTCAATCACTATCTGTCGTTGATGATTCTAAATCATTTGCTTTGGGAATTGTTGTAGGCAGAATCTATAACACATTTTATTACCAGTCAAAAAGAATTCTAAAACGAGATCCTACTCCAGAAGAATTTGAAGAATTTTTAGAATTTGTGAAAAATAAGAAATCTGATTTTAAAGATTTATGGTGACATCTTGTTCCATTCAACCACGTTGATTAGTGGAGTTCCTGGAAGTTTTACACATGATCCGTGAAGTGCTTTCTTTGCAGCTTCCAAATGTGCATCACCATTAACATACAGTTCCATAATGCATTGACCTTGTTTTACTCTTGCAGCTAAACTTACTGCTTTACCCCATGATCTTCTCATTCCTTCTGAAACCCTATCTGCACCTGCAGTAGCAATCTGTTTATTTTCTCGAAGTAGATTATGTGGATAAATTCTGAGTCTTGAATAATAGCCTGATTCACCAGTTGTTTTTTCTAGTGTTTTGTTTGCAGCCAATCTTGTTGACTCTATTGCCATATGTCTGATTTGGATTTTCTCGTTTAGTAATAATTGAACACAGTATTGGTATACGCCTCTTTTGCCACCTTGAAATTTTGCAATTTTAATTTGTGGTTTACCTTTGATGTACTCTTTTCTGGTAAAGACTTGCCCAGTTCCATCTCTGTAGTTGGCGCCATGCATGATACTCTCAAGCCAGAATGCCCATATTTTAACGGTTAGCAGGACCTCCCTCGTATTTTCCAATGCTTATATGGAAATCCTCTGATTTTCACTTTATCATGGAAGAGACTCCTCTAGTAAATGGAGAACTAGTTTCAGATCAGACTTGTATTTCTGATAAAACCATGATCCATGAATTAGACCTAAAGGGATTTGGAGAAATTGAAAAAGAAAAATTATTTCTCAAATCATTTGAAACCCTCTATTTGCTATACACAAAAAGACTGATTCTCAAGAAAAACAAAAAACGGATTGATTTTGATTTTTTTATGAATCACTGCCAAATGACTGACTCTGAAATTCTCACAAAATTTTTGATATACCGAGACTTGAGAAATCGTGGATATGTTGTAAAAGATGGATTTGGATTTGGGTCTGATTTTAGAGTCTATGAGAGGGGTCAATATGGTGAAAAAGGCGCTAAATTTCTAATCTTTGGTCTTAATGAGGGCCAGCAAGAAAAAATGGGAAATCTCCAAAAAAAGATTGAAGATATCACTCAAATGGGAAAAGAACCCATCATCGCAGTAATCGAGAGACGCGGTGAAGTAATTTATTATAAAATTAACAAAATGAATTTTTATGAAAACAAATCTAGATTAGAAGAATCATTTCAACTTTAATCTTGCAAGACCCATTCTGATGAATATTTCAAAAGATTGTTTTTTGCTGCAAACATGAAATCATAAACTTCTACATACTGTGTCTTGTTATCCCAGAGATCTTGGAAATCCTGCATCTTTCTTTCAACTCTCGATTTGTCATTCCATGATGTAAAAACATCTACTGATTCAAAATCACTTGTTTGATTCGAAAATAACTCTCTAGATGTTCCAGTAAATGCAACTGCTTGGTCATCATTGTCCCTGAAAATTCCGATTCTTTCTGAGAAATGGTCTGCAACGTGTTCTGAATTTGGAATTGCGACCTTTAATTCAATTTGCCCATTGTTTACGAAATCTTGTAATTTTTGAATTTTAAAATCTTTGATGAATTTTCCCTCAAATGATTTTGTAAATTTTTCTGAAAACAGCTTTGTAAATAGATCCAAATCACTTGATCTGAATTTATGCCCTGTAACCATTCTCAGTTTTGCTTTTCCTGTTGAAAAATTGTCAAATGCCATTGAAATTGTAGCCAGTGATTTGATTGACAAAAAATTTACACATCTATCATATTCTATGCAGTTACTAAGACACGGATAGAAAAACTCTGTTAAAATATCGTCCTTGTCTGAACGATATTCTTCTTTTAATACAATGTCTCTTAGGCCCAATAATCTACGGTGTGGATTTTGGTATTTAAAGAAACAATTTTGAGGTTATTGTTCTGGAGATCGATACTTGCTAGATTGTAAAATTTACAATCTTGAGAAAGACAAGAATCACAACTGTGATTTTTAGATAGTTTGATTTTATCTTTTAAGAATAAAAAAATATGTTTGTTTTATTCAAAGAAAATACTGAATATTCCCATCTTTTTTATTCAAGATACATTTCATATTTGTAAGAAGGAATATTGGAATGGAAGATAAAACAAAAACTGTCTCAATCAGATTATCCTCATCACTAATTGATGAATTAAAACAAGAAGCAAAAATTGAAAAAATCAATTTCAATGCACTAGTTTCAAAAATACTGGGTAATCACATTCTATGGGAAAAATATGAAAGAAAAGTTGGATTATTGCCTATGACTAAACCCTTTGTAAAATATGCCGTTGAAAAACTCACAGAAA
>NZ_JAOULD010000099.1 GCF_029882185.1 Candidatus Nitrosopumilus sp.
TTAATATGTACTTTCAGCTTACCGATGATGAAAAATTTTATTCAAAACCCGACCTTACTTTAGAAGAAACAAAGAAATTTGCATTTGAAAATGCATTAGATTTTATTGCATTAGGATTCAAACCGGAAAAAACAAAAATTATCATCAACACAAGAAATATTCAAACACTATATCCGATTGCAGCTCAAGTTGCAAAAAAAATAAATTTTTCAAATACAAAAGCAACATTTGGATTTACAAACGATACAAATATTGGAATGATTTTTTACACATCATTGCAATCAGCGCCTTGTTTTATTGAAGATAAACCAGTCCTTATTCCATTAGGAGTTGATCAGGATCCTCACTTTAGATTAACTAGAGATATTGCACAAAAAATTGGAAAACAAAAACCAGCATTAATTCACAACATTATGATTCCTAGTTTAGAAGGGCCTGGCGGGAAAATGTCAGCATCAGCTGAAAATGGAACAATATACACAACTGATTCTCCAGATGTCGTTAAAAAGAAAATTAACAAGCATGCATTTTCAGGAGGACAACCTGATCTTGAACAACATAGAAAACTAGGAGGGAATCCCGATATTGATGTATCATATCAATATCTCAGAATATTTTTTGAGCCAGATGATAATAAATTAAAAAGAATTTATCAAGATTACAAATCCGGAAAATTACTTTCAGGTGAATTAAAAGCAATTTTGATTGAAAAAATTAATGCATTTCTAAAAGTTCACCAAGAAAATAGAGAAAAAGCTAGAGACCAAATTGACCAATTCCTTTTTGAGAATAAATGAAAATAAACATTACATGTGACGACAAATATGAGGCTCAAAAATTAGCGAATTTCATTTTCATTAAAGAAGGTAAAGAGACTTACATTACAGGAATACTGAATGTTATAAAAAATGAATTAGTAATTTCATTGAAAGATAAATCTGCACATAGCATATTGCTCAAGGATGAAGAAGATGTAGAAAAATTTGCAGATTTTATTCAATCAGTTTTGGATAATGAACACACGTTAAAATCAACTAGAATTATTGAGCATGTTGTAGAGATAGCCAAAGAGTAATTCTAGAGACCAAATGCAGCATAAGCTGCTACAATTCCAACAACTGCAATAAGAGATATTCCTAATGCTTTGAAATCACTATTCATGAATTTGTTTAAAAATAATTATAATTAAAGTGTTAACAAATTCTCAAAGATGATTTTATTATCTATCTAGGAAAATATTTGCTCTTTTTTGATTTTGGTTTTGTTCTAACTTCTGTTCGTTTTGGCAAAGGTTCTCTAATTTGATTACAATTTAGGCAAAATACCTTTAATTCCTCTCTAGCACGATCTGGTTCTGAGATATATTTTCCCCAAGAGGCAGCATCCCCTCCACGTCCCGAATTATCAGAAGTGACATTTTCAGATATAGGACAAATTCCTAACGCTCTCTCATCTTTAAAACCACAATTAGAGCAAATTTTTCCACCTAAAATTTCATATAATTTTTCTTTAATAGTTTCAACAAATTTGTCTGAACCACCAGAAAAGAAGCTTTCTTGTTTTCTCAAAAATTTATCATTTCGTGGCTTACTAGATCCAGAATTATTCCTACCAGATTCTCTTTTTGAGGATGAACGTGAGCCTCTATCATCTCTGGAATATCGTGAACCTCTATCATCTCTGGAATATCTATCATTGCCTGAATCTTGTGGTTTGTTTTGTCTGAAACAATCACTACAGTAAACAGGTTTACTGGTTCTTGGAACA
>NZ_JAOULD010000016.1 GCF_029882185.1 Candidatus Nitrosopumilus sp.
ATGATGGCATTCAAGATAAAATTGATTTGTGTATCAATGAACCAGAAGTGTATAACGGTTATAGAGATACTGACGGCTGTCCAGATGTCGCATTAGATACTTCGTTTAACGATAAAGATGCTGATGGAGTTACAGACAAATTTGATGTTTGTCCAAACCACCCAGAAACATTTAATGGATTTGCAGATAAAGACGGTTGCCCTGACACATTCCCAATTGAAAATCTAAGAATTGATAGTGATGGTGATGGATTATTTGATGTTATTGATTTGTGTCCAAACGACAAAGAATCTTGGAACAAATACTTGGATGGTGACGGTTGTCCAGACATTGTGCCTGAACAATCAAGATACAAGCATGACGCTGACTTGGATGATATTCCTAATGACTATGATCTATGTCCTCTAGAACCTGAAGATTATGACGGAGATGCAGATAGCGATGGCTGCCCTGACAATTAGGAGTGATGCAGTTTGAATAAACAACTTATTTTGGGCTTTTTGCTATTACTTACTTCTACCATTGGAATGTTGCCCGGTAGTATCTATGCAGTTGAAGTAATTGATAATGATGGAGATGGAGTCCCAAATTCTATTGATTTCTGCCCTAATCTTTTAGAGGACTATGATCCGCAATATGGTAACAACATTGACGGTTGCCCTGCAGACTTTGTTCCATGGTATGATGCTGATTATGACGGAATTCAAGATCATATTGATAATTGTCCTACTGTAAAAGAGACTTACAATAGGTTCCAAGATGAAGACGGTTGCCCTGATTTATCTCCTGAAACTGGTAAAATAATCCCTGATACTGATAATGATGGTTACCCAGATTACATGGACTCTTGTCCAAACCAACCCGAAACATTCAATGGAGTTGATGATAAAGACGGTTGCCCTGATGATGTATCTAGTTTAAGAGATACTGATAGAGATGGAATCTCTGATACTTTGGATGAATGTCCATTAGAACCAGAACGATACAATTTTTTCCAAGATAAAGACGGTTGCCCTGATTCAACAGACCAAGTTACTTCATCATATCTCTTTCCAGATACTGATGGTGATGGAATTGATGATAGATGGGATCAGTGTCTAAACGAACCTGAAAATTACAATGATTATCTAGATTGGGATGGGTGCTCAGACGTACCTGTAGCAAAATCAACTACTGTATATTCTGATTTTGATCGTGATGGATATCCGGATATTGTTGATTTGTGTCCAACCGAACCTGAAGAATGGAATGAATATTTAGATGATGACGGTTGTCCTGATAGCGTTGATTTCAAAACAGTAGTTGATTCTGACTTTGATGGTATCTATGATGACTTGGATCAATGCCCATTTACTAAGGAAACTTACAATAAATTCCAAGATGAAGACGGTTGCCCTGATTCTATTGTAACTAAGAAATTTACTTATGACTCTGATGGTGACGGTATTATTGATAATTTAGATTCTTGTCCAAACCAACCAGAAACTTTCAATGGTGTTTTAGACACAGACGGTTGTCCTGACAACTTTGATTCAACACTTGACTCTGACATGGATGGCATTCCAAATATTTCTGATGATTGCCCACTAAAACCTGAAACTTACAATTTTTATTTAGATGAAGACGGCTGTCCAGATACTGCTGATTCTACTATTACACAATACCAATTCCCAGATACTGATGGTGACGGAATTGATGATAGATGGGATCAGTGTCTAAACGAACCTGAAAATTACAATGGTTATCTGGATGATGATGGTTGCTTTGATGTACTTGGCGCTTTTTCTGATGGTTTAATTGATTCTGACTATGATAGTATTCTTGATTCAGTTGATGAGTGTCCATTAGAACGTGAAAATTTTAACAAATTCCAAGATGAAGACGGTTGTCCCGATGAAGTTGAGTATCTGATATCAGGAGATACTGACGGTGATGGAATTTTAAATCAATTTGATGTTTGTCCATATAATAAAGAAACTTACAATTTTTATTTAGATGAAGACGGTTGTCCAGATTCTGTCGTAAACAACAAATCAACTTATGATACTGACGGTGATGGAATTGTAGATAATCTCGATTCTTGTCCAAACCAACCAGAAACATACAACGGATTTGAAGACAAAGACGGTTGTCCAGACAAACAATCATCTAAACTTGATTCTGACTATGACGGCATTCCAGACATTTCTGATACATGTCCCCTGGAACCTGAAACTTACAATTTTTATTTAGATGAAGACGGTTGTCCAGACTCTACAGAGTCAATTACATCATCCTATCTATTTCCAGATGTTGACGGTGATGGAATAGATGATAGATGGGATGCATGCTTGGATGAAAAAGAAAACTATAATGATTACTTGGATAAAGACGGTTGCCCTGATGTCCCTGGATTTTCAAAATTTGCATTGTCTGATCTTGACTATGACGGCATTCCAGACATTTCTGATGCATGTCCAACAATTGGAGAGCGATATAATCAATTCCAAGATGAAGACGGTTGCCCAGATTCAATAGATTATGATTCATTTGGAGACTCTGATTTTGACGGCATAACTGATAACATAGATCAATGCCCTAATGTTAAAGAGACTTACAACAGATATCTTGATGAAGACGGTTGCCCAGATTTGATTCATGATAACAAACTTGCATTTGATTCTGACGGTGACGGAATTTCCGATAATCTAGACTATTGTCCTGGTCAGCCTGAAACATTTAATGGATTTGAAGATGAAGACGGTTGTCCTGACAGATTTACCTTTACACATGACTCTGATCAAGATGGAATTATAGATGTGTTAGATGCATGTCCATTAGATCCTGAAACTTATAATTTCTATCAAGATGAAGACGGTTGCCCTGAT
This sequence comes from Candidatus Nitrosopumilus sp., assembly GCF_029882185.1. Classification (GTDB taxonomy): domain Archaea; phylum Thermoproteota; class Nitrososphaeria; order Nitrososphaerales; family Nitrosopumilaceae; genus Nitrosopumilus. The sequence goes on from NZ_JAOULD010000016.1 coordinate 2,868, forward strand.
TCAACCGGTTCTGTTGTATCATCATATAGTTTCCCAGATACTGACGGTGACGGAATAGACGATAGATGGGATACATGCCTTGATGAACAAGAGAACTTTAATGGTTATTTGGATTGGGATGGTTGTCCTGATGTATTAGCTGCAGCATCTACAACTCCAACAAGAATTGATTCTGATGATGATGGATACTATGATGCAATCGATTCATGCCCAAATAGCCCTGAAACTTGGAATAAATACAATGATCATGACGGTTGTCCTGATACTGCTCCAGAACAACAAAGATTTGTCCATGATGATGATCTAGATGATATCATAAATGATAAAGATCTGTGTCCTCTTGATCCTGAAGATTATGATGGTGACAGAGACACAGACGGCTGCCCTGATAATTAAATAGAATTTTTTACAAAACCCTTTGTATGATAAATATATTCAATCTGTAAAGTTCAGATATGCTTCCAAAATTTTCTAGTAGGGCATTTTTAGCTCCTATGGCAGGAGTAAGTGATCCTGCCCTTCGTTTACAATGTAAAAAAATGGGAGCTGGATTGGTAGTTACAGAATTTACAAATATTCATAGTATCGTTGCAAAAGAAAGTCAACTTAAAGAAAGAATGAAAACTATACAAGAGTTTATTGAATATTCTGATGAAGAACGGCCTCTCTCAATTCAATTATTTGGTTCTGATCTTTCTACTTTAAGAAAAGCAGCAAAGATTGTGGAACCTTTTTTTGATATAATTGATTATAACATGGGATGCCCTGCACCTCATATCACACAACAAATGGCAGGAGGAGCATTGTTACAAGAAGTTAATTTAACACAACAAATTTTTAGAACATTGGTAAATGCTGTAAAAAAACCTGTAACACTAAAAATTCGTTCTGGAGTTACTGATACTAATAAATTCCTTTTTAGAGAAATTGCTGAAATTGCTGAAGATGAAGGAATTCAAATGATTACACTGCATCCAAGAACTGTTAGTCAGGGTTATTCTGGAGCAGCTGATTGGAATATGATAAAGGAACTCAAAGAAATTTCTTCCATTCCGATTGTTGGAAATGGCGATATTACTAGTCCTGAGGATGCTAAACACATGATTGATAATACTAACTGCGATTATGTGATGATTGGAAGAGGAGCTATGGGTAATCCATTTTTATTTGAACAAATTAATGATTATTTGAAAACCAATTCCTACAAAGAATATTCTTTTAAAGATAGATTGGATTCTTTTTTCGATTATCTACATTTAACTAGTAGATATAAAATCAAATTTGCAAATATCAAGGGTCAGGCCATGAGGTTTACTAAAGGTATTGAGGGCGGTTCTAAATTACGTTCTAAAATCACTCTTTCAAAAAATATTGAAGATCTAGAAAAAATTATGAGTGATGCATACATTTCATCTTAGGAGTCTTTTAATTTATTCTAAATTCCTTTACATTTGTTTGTGAAATTATCCTATTTGATGTTGAATTTTTAAGTAAATCGTACTATTCTTATATATTTCAAAAGAGCATTTCTGGTATGAATATAGGAGCTAAATCATAATTGGCAACAGCTTATGTACTCATAAACTGTGAGCTAGGTTCTGAAGAAACAATAATTTCAGAACTAAAATCGATTGAAGGTGTTGTTGAAGTACATGGAACCTTTGGTGCATACGATATTTTGACTAAAGTAGAATCAAGTCAAGTTGAAGCACTAAGAGAAACTATTACTTGGAAGATACGAAAAATTCCAAAAATTAGATCAACACTAACATTGATGGGAATTGAAGGCCAGCAATAGTTTTTCAAAATCCTTTGCTTTTATACTCAAATTGTAATACTATTCTATCCCTTCAAAAATATGTCCCCCAAAGGGATAACAACCCTGAGAGGAGTCGTTAACCTCTCAGCAGATAATATCTTCACAAATTGTATGTTATTTAATAAAAGAAAATGATTAGAGGGCTTCAGGACCACTCTTTTTAGTTGCGATATTCATGACGTTCTCTACATTGGATACTACAATAATTCCATCTCCTCCTTTTCCTGTAAAAGCTGCATTAGCAATTGCTGAGGAAATTTTTTCTACGTCTGAGTCATCTACAACTGTACTTACAATTGCAACATGATTATATTCAGCAGTAATGGTGCCTGTTCCTCTACCAGATCTCATTTCTTGTCTGGCACCTGAACCTCTACCCTTTCCCTCCATGATGGAGAATCCTCCGACAATGCCTGTAATTGCCTCAGTCACTGCACCGATTTTGGTTGCTTGAATAGTTGCATCAATTCGTTTCATTTCCATTCTTTTTTCGTATTGTTTAAAAAAGATCATATGTTTTTATCCAAATTTTATGATACTATATTTTCTAGTTGGTTATGTCATTATCCTCTGACCTTTTTAGTGCCAAAGAAAAATAAAATCATGAAAAGTGACGAAAAAAGGTCTCATAGACTCAATTATCTCTTAAAATATTACTTAACAAATCCTAAAGAAACCGATCTTTATCTGAGAGCAAAACAAATGGGAGTGACAGACTCAACAGCCAAGGACTACATCAGAACTGTCATAATTCAAGCCCAAAAAATCTATTCAAAGTAGCTTTTTGACATATATTCATAAATAATCAATTCGAGAGAAAATTAACATGGCAGATCCGTTATTGGATGATGTAAAAGATCTCTTGGATAAAGATTTTGGAGATGATAGAATTCTGAAGCAGATTTACAGGGCTTGTGAAAATAATGAAGTAATTAGTAATTATGAAAGAAATTATGTAAGAAAATTAGCTGAAAAACATCTGGGAAAAAAACCGGAATTTATTCAAACGCCTCATGTTGAAGAAAAACCCATTCCAGATGTCACATTATCTGAAATAAAACCGCTTCAACAAACTCAATCGTTTCAAACTGTCTCAAAAATTTCTCATTCTAAACCAAAAAATAAAAAAATCATTTTTGGAATAGGTAGTTTCGCTTTAGTAGTGGTTATTGCGCTAACAATAGCTTTTAGTGGTATTGCAGATATTACCACCAAAATTGACACTACAAATAATCTTCCAATTTCACTATCTGTACAAACTGATTTAAAATCATACAACAAAAAAGATCTGATTTCAATTAGTGGCGTATCTGACACAACTGGAAATGTAAATCTTGCAATAGAAAACCAAAACAATGAACTTGTATGGGAAGAACAAGTTTCACTAAAAAGTAATGGGCAATTTTCTACTTTAGCAATAGCTGGAGGCTCTGGATGGGAAAATTCTGGAACTTATACAATCAAAGTAGATAATGGAAAAGAAATAATCTCAAGCACATTCTCATTTACATCTTAATTTATTCAAATTCTTTCCAATGTAAATCAACCAAATCTCGTAATTTTTCTACACTGACTTCATGCATATATTCACGATAAACAATGAATTTGTTTTGTTTTCCTATATCATCTCCATAAATGTCAGTAGTGTTTTTTGGTATTGCACCTGATTTCCACTGACTCATTTCAAAAATCCATATTGTTGAATCTGGATTAGAAAAATCTATATCATCACATCCAACTACATAAAGATAACATTTTGTCGTCATGTTTAATTTCTCATGCAGTTTTTCATATGCAATCATTTGGCCTTTTGCGATGTTAATTTTATCATTATGAAATCCCTTGAATTCTAATATGATAAAACCACCTTTATGTTCAATAAGCCAGTCAATATCCGTTCCTCCTGAGGCTATCATCCCATGTACAATTAAATCTCCTAAGACCTCTCTTCCACGTGTAAACTCTACCTCATCAAAAATTTGATATTTCCCCTTTGCACTTTTTCGAATAATTTGCTTAGATGTTTGTTCTGATTTAACAGGATTTTCTTTTTGATATAATGTATCGATCAAATCACTTGTTTCATTAGGCAATATTTTTTTAATTTTTAACTAAATGATAAGAGAGTTTGTAAAATTTAGTAAAGTTTTGTCATCTTTCTAATCTATCTGCAAAAAAATTCATTTCCAGTTCCTTTATACAACACAAAAAATTCATTCTGATTCTTTCGATCTTTTTTTGCATTTAAAGCATCTTGATACATTTCAAAAAGTTCAATTATATACAATTGGTTTCCTGGTTCTGCAAAATAATCTATTCCAACCAAAGCAAAACCCGTCTCTGGAGTTAATCTGATTTTTTCTTCATCAAAAATATTTTTAGCCAATTTTTGAAACAGTTAATCATTGATCATAAATCATTAGATTTTTTTCTTCTAATAATGCATGTAAATTATGAACAGAACGATAAACATCTGATTCTTTTTTTGCACCCGTACAAACTAATTTTCCTGATGCAAATAATAGTATCACTGTTTTTGGATCCAGCATTCTGTGAATTAGTCCTGGAAATTGCTCTGGCTCATACATACTTCTAGGTAATGTTCTAGCAGCTTTTTCTAAATGAATTTTCCCACCTAAATTAATTGCTGCAACAATATTTTGTACTGTAATGACTGCATCTTTTTTAATTTTGATTTTACCTTTTCTTAATTTCTGAACTACTGTGTTGACAGCTTTTATTGCCATCTCTTCGGATTTAGCTCCAGTGCAAACCATCTTCCCTGTTCTAAAGATAAGTGTGGCAGTTCGAGGATTAGTTAATCTAAATACAAGGCCTGGAAATTGTTCAGGATGATATTCTGTATCTGGAAATTTTTCAGTAATCTCAATCAAATCTATTTTTTGATCTACTGATGCTGATGCGACAACATTTTCTACACTAACAATTGGTTTTGTTTGAGGCATAATGAGGTACTTTAAATATGAGCTTTATATATACTAGTCAAATTTTTTGAGATTTTCAGTTCTTCAATGATGTCCAATCCACTGATAACGATATTCTTCATCTATTATTTCTGAAACTATTTTTTTATTTTTGATCTTTGTTTTTGGAATATCTATTTCAAAAAAACCTAATTGACCTTTCCATGGAATTGGAATTCTTAATGGTTTTGCATTTTTTAACATGAATCCAAAAGTTTTGTTTTGAAATTTTTTTGATGCAAAATGAAATCTTTCATCTGATTTTATTTCTTTTATTGAATCATATTTTTTTACATCATAAAGTTGTGCTTTTCCAATTATTGCACCTGTAACAAATTTCTTTTTGATTTTTAATCTTTTAGCATCTTCTATTCTTATTTTTAATGGAGAATGAATTAAAAATTCTCCACGAAAATTTGTATTCCATCTTCTTAATTCAATAGTTTTTTTCCCAGATATGATTAGATCAGCAAATGGTTGAGAAACAGAAAGACATTTCAAGACACTATTCAGTTGCAGCTTTGATAAATTCCCCTGGGTTTTTACCTCTCCCTTCAGGCAAATTAGTTATTCCGCCATTCAAGCTTTCAGTTACTATGCCTTTGCTAGCAAGTACTTGAGCCGTCATTAATGACGTATTTCCTGCCATGCAAATTAATAGTGATTTACCTTTAGATCCATCTAGATCTTTACTAAGCTCCTCTGGAATTTGCTGTGTTGACAATAATTGATTAATGGTACTTGCCTTTGGAATTGTGATTTTTTCTTTATTTACGCCTAATGATTTTGCAATCATTTCAATTCCTTCTTCTTTTGGAGTATATTGTGTATGTACCCAAATTATTTTATCATAATCTTGAACACTGGATGCTGCATCTTCTAATGAAACTTGAATCCGTTGATTAGATGATGCTGCTTCTAGATTTTTTCTGTATTTCTCTATACCGTCAGCAACTACAACTACAAATTTTCCTTTTTCTCCTTCACTTAGCATTTCTAATATGGAGTACAGAGCAAGTGCTGTACTTTCACCAATATTATGACCTTTATCTACAAAGAATTTTAGTAAATATTTTGCCTGTCCAAAATCAACTTCATGCTCAGCAAAATATGCTTCTGGATTATACAACTTTAATCCCTCTGCTTTAGCTTTTGTTCTAATTCCTGCAACATCTTGACCTGGAGATGGAAATACTACATGTACGGCTTTTTTTCCATATTTTTCATTCATGTACTTGCTTAGTCCTCCAGATGTACCACCTGTTCCAAATGAACAAACTATCCTATAGTCTTCTAACGAATCCCCTTTTTCTTGTAACTGCTGATCAATTTCTACAGCTGTTATTGTTCTATGAGCCTCAATGTTTAATTGATTATCATATTGTTCTGGACAAAAACAATCATAAATCTTTGCAAGCAGTTTTGCTAAATTGATAATGTCTTGTGCTGCCAATAATATTTCAACTTCTAAAATTGAGTTATCATAATTTGTTGGATCAAAACCTAATTCGATTAATTGAGAACGAATGTTTGCTGCAGTTGCTTTTGCAACTAGTGCATCAGCATCACTATCTTTCATTCCTGGAGCAGGACAAATATCCATATCCAAATCCATTATACGAATATTTTCATTTCTTAATTCCTTAAAGACCCCTTCTTGTAATTTTCTTGAAACAAGAGACACGACAGTCAATCCAAGTTTTGACATCTGTCCCAGAGCAATTCCAAAATTTCCTGATGTTGCCTCAATAATTGTTTGCCCACTTTTCAACTTTCCAGTTTTAATTGCATCGTGCATTATGTGAATTGCTGGTCTGATTTTGATTGAACCTGATACTAAATCAGCATCAAATTTTCCATATACTTTCAAGTCCAAGTCTGAAATATCTAATTTGTAAAGCTTTTTTGCACATTCTTTAAGATCACTGGTTAGATCAATTAGTGGTGTTGCATTGACCACTTTGCCGTTTTCTAAATGTGGGATTCTACTCCAAATTTCTCGTTCAAATTTTTCAAGTAATGGTTTATCAAAACTATTTTCTGACATGTCTTTTAACTAGATGGCCTTGATTTTTTACTTCATATAAAATATCCTGATAGTAAAATCAAAAATTTACCCATCTAAAATGCTAATCACCTTGTTTGGAATATCACTTAATCTACTAACCGCCATAGTTTTTTCATAACCCAAAAGCTTTAGATTATTTGCAATTGTTGTTGCCCTTACAGTATTTGGACCTAATCCTAAAGCAACCATGCGAATTCCCAATCCCTTGAATGATTTAGTCATATTTCTTACTGCATCCGGATCTGATGGTTCACCATCAGTCAATGTCAAAAAAATATCTGGTCTTTTTGACTGTAAAATTGGAAATATTTTATCATAGACTTCAGCCAATGGAGTGGAGCCATTGGCAACGATTTGTGCCAATCTTTTTGCAGTAATACGGTTCCATTTGACATTTTCTGGTTTTATTGACCAGCATACCATTGCTCTATTTTCAGTGCTAAATGCATAAACTGCAAATTTTACTCTGAGAAAAGATAATACTTCACAAAGTGCTAAGGTGGCCTTTTTGTACTCAATTGCATCTGATGCAATACTAGAAGAATGATCTAACAGTATCACAATTTTTGTTTTAATTGATTTTTTAATATCTGTAAAAAATGGATCATTTCCTTCAATGTAGTTTTCTCCATCAAACTCATCTCCAGATCTTAGATGTTGTTCTTTCCATCCTGATTTCCATTCTTTAAATTTCATCTTTAATCCGTTAATCAATCTCAAATCATAGATTGCTGTTTCATCAATATTTTTTGTTGATGGAATTTGAATTCCTATTGTTTCTGTGGATAATCCTCTGTTTTCTGTCTTTTTATTTTCATCTAGCAATACTTTGTATTCATCATACACATCATCACCTCTAACTATTGAATCTGGATCTGTGATTTCAAAATCTCCTTCTTTATTTCTTGAAATTATTTTTAGAACTTTTAGTAATTCTTCTTTAGATAATGCCATTCCAGCTTTCATAAATGGCAAAGATACTGGAATTGTTAGAAGAGAATCAATGTCTAATATCTTTATTATTTCTGTGACTTTTTTTTCAATCCAATCAGTGCCTTGTTTATCCTTAATTGCCTTGTTGACAATTTCTTTAGCTAACATTGATGCTTTTTTTATTTTTTCAAAATTGCTTGATTGAATCTCTCCTTTTATTGCACCAAACATAAAATATTGGTAAAATGCCTCTACTATCCTTGCTTTTCCATATACTGTATTTAATTGAGGTCTTGCAACTAACATGTATGTGTAGTTGAAAATAATTTCATCATCCATGCCCTTCCAAACCTTTCTTCCCAACTGTTCAACTCTTTGTGTTTCCATCGCGTTTAGAATAAATCCAAATGCATGATCATTACTGAGAATTTTTTTGCAATATTTTATTCTCATTGCTTCATACCATAATGACGTTCTAAATTGTCGATATTTTTGAAAATCATTACCTATTCTTTTTTCTAAGGGTGTTAAGATTACTTTATTCTCTTTTAGTCTTGTTTTAGTTTCTGTCTTGTCGGAAATTTCTACTATGATATTGTCTTTTTCAGACCATCGTCTAACAAGAAATGTTGCTATTTCAACTAAAGAATCATTTTGAAGTTGAATTGTTTGCATTTAATTTCCAAACATTGACGTTATAATGTCACTGACTTTTTGATATTCTATATTGCCCCATTGTGTGTAGACATTTCCAAAAACAATGTCTGCAACTTCTTTTGGCGACATTCCTTTGTCTAGTAATTTTCCAAAGGCAATGGTTTCTCTTAAGCTGGGTGAATAAAATAGTTCTTCAACTGCAGCAGCTTGCCTTAATGTATTTGCGAGTTTAATTGCTTGAATTATTTCTGATTCATAATTTCCTGAAACATGTTTTTTAATAATTTCTAATTCTATATTTTCTGGAGGATACTCTAATCTGATTCGTACTGGAAATCTGCTGAGTAATTGAGGTGGCAATTCTTTTGTTCCGCTATGTGTCAATGGATTAATTGTTGCAACCACAAACCAACTGTCTTTTGCTTTAATCACTTCCCCTGTTGATTCCTTTAATGCAATTTGGCGTCTATCATCTAACGCTTCATCTAGCCTAAGTAAAACATCTGCTTCTGCCGAATTTATTTCATCGAGGTAAAGCATATCTCCACTTTTCATTGATTTGATCAATATTCCTTCGTCAAAGCTTACTGTTCCATCTGTAAGCGTCTTTGTCCCCACCAGATGGCTTTCTCTAGTTCTGAGACTGAAATTGATAGATTCCAAGTTTACCTTCTTGTTTTTAGCAAAATCTCTAACTAGGGATGTCTTTCCTGTTCCTTTAGGCCCTATAATGAGTACAAAAAGACCTGCTTCATACGCTTTGTCTAAAATATGGTTTGAATTATTCCAATCAAGATATTGCACTTCTTCCAAAGTATGTTTTCATTGATTTACACAATATTTAATATTAGATCTTAGAATCAAATGCTTCTATTTTTGCAAAAGCCTCATCAAGTTTTTGATGTAATGTTTTGTTCCATTCGTCAAATTCTGAAGGATCTTTTGGATAGTTGTTGTAATGATCTACTAACCATTGATTTTGTTTGGATGTATATCTGAGTCCGTCTGCAACTGTTTTGTTCATCGCACCTCTGATAATCATTCCAATTTTTCCTAATCCTGAAAAGTCTGGATGTTCTCCTTTACTAATTGCCTCGACATCCATATTTCCTAAAAAGTGCTTCATACCATAACTAATTTGTTCATTTGACATTTGTTGTACAAGTCTTCTAAAAAGTTCAAGACCTGCGGTTTTGTATCCATATTCTTTGATATAATCTAAATTGTATTGCCATAATCCTGCTTCAGAAACATCGTTTGCTTCTAATGCTTGTGCAATGTTATTTCCTAGTATTGTACCTGCAATCAAAGCTGGTCCAATTCCTCCAGCGTCAATTGGTTTTGGCATCCATGCGGAATCTCCGACCATCATATATCCGCCAGACACCATGCAATCGTTTTGTCTTCTAACTGAAACTTGAAAGACTCCTGAATTATTGTTGATATCCTCTGGGTCTTCAGATAACTTTGCATTTTTTATTGCGACATTTCTATGAAGATATTCTTTCATGAGTGATTCTACATTGTCTTTTTTACCTAATCTCTTGTTTCTTTTATCTAAAAGAGATTTTTCAATTCCCAAACCTATGTTTACTTTGGTTTCCCCTTTTGGAAATACCCATCCATAACCACCTGGGGCAATGTCTTGATCTAAATGTATTATACAATAATCTGGATCAAATTCTGAAAGATCTTTTTGGCCTGGTTCAAAATGCATGATGTATCTTCCAGTTGACTCTAAATCTCGTCTATCTATTCTCTTTTCAACTTTGGTAGAGTTTTGCAATCCATTTCTAAGCATGGATGTAACTCCTGTAGCATCAATTACAATTTTTGATGTTTTCTTAAATGGTTGCTTTGTTTTGTTATCTATTCCTTGAATTCCAACTGCTTGCTGTCCTTCATAAATCAGGCCTGTAAGATTAATTTCAAATTTAAACTCAATTCCCATTTTTCTACATCTTTCATTTTGAATCTCTGGTAGTTTTTGACGATTTAACATGTAACCTGCACCATCAAATGGAATTGCAGTTTCTTTGTCTGGTGAGAATGCCATGACTCCTTTTACATCATGTTCGATTTCAGGTCTAGTCCATTCTACTTTGATTCTTTTTGACATGAAATCAACTGCTTCTTTGGAGCATGCATCCCCACATACCCATCCAGCTAGTGATTTTCGACCTGGCAAAAATTCTGTATTTCTATCAACAACTAGAATTTTCAGATTTTGCTTTGAATAATGAGAAATAGATTGTGCCGTAATTGTACCTGCAAGACCGCCTCCTGCAACTATCACATCATAATCTGACACGATATTCCGGTTTGTCTATCCGTATTTAAAATAATACCATAAAATATACTGTAAAAATCCATTATCAAAACCATGATCGATAAAAGGGGTCGGTTCGTCGCGGCGTCTTCAAAGCTTTCGCTCAGACTGGAGCGGCTGTTATTTCCTCATTCCCAAATTGTATAGTTCTTTTATTACTATTTAATCTAGTTGGCAATTTGAAAAATTTCTGTAAATGTTTTGATAGTATCTTTTTTGTTGTATATTGGAGTGTGTATTTTCAATTGTATGGTGTCTTTTTCTCTAACTGCTAGGTTTCCTTTGATTAATTCTTGTTTATCTAGTCTCATATGAAATCTGGAATCTATTGTCCTTTCTTCAATTTCATCAATTAACTCATTTACTTGTTCTTTGGATAATGATTCTAGTAATTTATTCATGAAATTTTGAGCCTGTTTTTTCCCAATTTTTGCCTTCAACAAAGTTATTGGATTTTCATAATGTCCTTCTGTTTCTTCGATTGTGAAATCTTCTCTTCTAACATCTAAAGTATCTTCAAAAGATTGAAAAATTTTTGATGTATCTTCTGTTGCATGAACAATCACATCAATTGATATCTCAATCTTGTATACCATTATTGTAAAAGAATAACTCTTGATTATGCTTCGAGTAATTTTGTTTCTTTATCTGCAGTTCTAACGAGTTTCACTTTCTCGAGACCCACATGTCTTACTCTAATTACTTTCTTGAATGCTGCCATGATGTCTGAATTGATTTTACTATAACATGTTGCTTGAACAAATTGATCTATTGTCATTTCTGGAATTGTTTTATTGATTACATCTCTTGCAATTAATCTCAAAGCATGCTGTCTAGATGTGTTAAGTTGTCTGTGTGTTAAAGCAAGTAGTTTGATTCTAAAGATATATCCGTCTTTTGTTTTGATATCTGCAATAAAATTAATTTTAGATGAACCGCGTCTAACTAAACTACGTAAAAATTCTTTTGAATATTCATATCTTTTGAAAATTGTTGATGCTTTGTCCCCTTCAACTTTATCAATTTGGAAATAGATTTTGTATTGATGTTGTGATGGGTCTCCTTTTAGAATATCATATAGTGTAACTTCTAAAACTCTGCCTACTGCATTCTCATCGTCTGTGATTGGAACATAAGCAATAGGAACATTGTTGAATGAATCTGGTGCATGTACTGTAATCCACCGTTTTTCTCGCCACTTGTCCTTTACTCGACCTTTTCTACGTGCCAATTATTAACGACCTTTGAACCCAAAATATAAGGGTATGTCACTAGATCTCTTTCTGATTTCCCATGTATCTCTGTAAAACACTAGGAATTCTTATGTGTCCGTCTTTAGTTTGAAAATTTTCCATTATTGATACCAAAATTCTGGTTGTTGCTATCAGAGTACTGTTAAGGGTATGTACATACTGGGTATCTTCATTTGTTTTATCTCTGAATCTTATCTTTAATCTCCTTGCTTGGTATTCTAAGCAGTTTGAACATGAAACAATTTCTCTATAGGCATTTTGTCCTGCCATCCAAGCCTCAATATCATATGTTTTGGCTGATACTTTTCCCATGTCTCCAGTTGATAATAGCATCACACGATGTGGAATTTCCAAGTTTTGGTAAAATTCTTCAGCAACTGATAGCATTCTTTCATGTTCTTTCCAAGAGTCTTCTGGTCTTGAAAATACAAATTGTTCAATTTTATCAAATTGATGGACTCTGAAAATTCCTTTTTGATCTCTTCCATGTGCACCTGCTTCTTTTCTAAAGCATGGGCTAACACCTGCATATCTCAAAGGCAAATCTTTTCCTTCTATGATTTCTTTTGATCTCATTGCTGCCATGGCATGCTCAGATGTTCCAATCATGTATAGATCTTCATCTTCAACTTTGTAGATTACTTCTTCAAAGTCATCTGCAATAACTGCGCCTTCCATAGATTCTCTGTTAATCATATAGGGAGGTTGAACAAGAGAATATTCTTTTTTTGCTAGAAAATCTAATCCATAGTGAATTAATGATTGATTTAATCTTACAAGATCATTTTTCAAATAATAGAATCTGGCTCCTGCTACTTTGGCGGCCCTTTCAAGATCAACCAAATCCAAATTTTCTGAAATATCTATATGGTCATTAATTTTGAAATCAAATTCTGGGATTTTTCCCCATTTTCTTATTTCTTTATTTGATGTTTCATCTGTTCCAATAGGAACTGATTCATGAACTAGATTTGGAATAGTTAATGCCAATCTAGAATATTTCTTTTCAATATCAGATTGTTCTGATTCTAATTTTGCAAGTTCTTCTGAAACATTTTTCATTTCTGATAAAATTGACGATGCATCTTCTCCTGCCTTTTTTCTTTGAGCAATTTCTAGTGCTACTTGATTTTTCTTTTTTCGTAACTCGTCAGTCTTGATGATGAATTCGCGTCTTTTTTGATCCGATTCAATTAATCCATCCACATCAAATTCTACAGATCTAGACTTTAGCATATCTCGAATGATTTGAGGTTTTTCTTTGACTAGTTTTGGGTCTAACATCACTCAATCACCTTTAGAGCAACTTGAATATGTTCCATCACTTCATCAACTGTCCCTATTAGCTGTTTCATATTCTTTTTACTTTCAAAATTAAAAACTAGGTTGTTATCAATATTTTCAATATAAAGACTCAATCCTTCTGGAAAATCTACATTGTCTGGTTCTAAGGCCTTTTTGACAGTTTCAGCTTTTTCTTTTGAAATGTTATTGAGAATTACTTGAACTTGGCACCTTAACGACATTTACTTCTAGATAGTTAAGAAATTCATCCAATTTGTCTTTAGTTATTTTTGCTCCAGCAGCTGCATTGTGGCCTCCTCCAATGCCATCAAATTTTTCAGCCCCCGTTCTCATTATTTCACTAAGATTGATGTCTGATGTACATCCAAATGATTTTCTTGATGAGAATTTGATTGTGTTTTCTTCAGCCTTTGTTCTCAAGATTATGATTTTTCCTGAATTTTTAGGTGAACCTGCTATCAATGATGAGATGGTGCCTGTCATTGTTTCTGGAACAATATCTTCCCCATTTACCATTATGCATGTTTCACTTTCCGAAATTCTCCATCTTTCATTGGATAAAATATTCATGTATTCTCTAATCATTTTTCTATAATCTGTTAGAATCAGCTCAGCTTCTCTTAGGATCTTATTTCTGTCTCCCATACAAACTGCGATTCCAACACCTGAACGGTTAATTCTTCCACATGAATTGAGCATTGTTGAAAATTCTCTTCCATCCCGTAAGAAACTCCTGTTATCTTCTCTTGGAAATGTATAGGTATATCCAATCAATTCTGACATTATTTCTGTTGCATTTTTACCTGAAGCAAATTTTGTGATTGCCTCAATCACTTGCCTTTTTTCTTCTTCATTTAGTTCGGCTGGAACTCTCCATCTTCCCTCATCTTTGAGTTTAACTCCAGATGAATGGAGGATTGATAGACATGTATCTCTATTCCATGTCAAACCTTCGATAAATGGCTGGGACGTAAATGCCAAGGCATCTGCAAGTGGTCTTGTTTCCCTTCCCACCAACAATAAATCTAAATCAATATCCACCAAACCTTGTTCTTTGGCAATATTTGCAATCTCAAAATTTTTACCTGTAAATGACTTTCTTTCTCCTTGGTCTTGTCTATCGCCCAAAGCTGAAACAACTGCAATTGCAGATAGATCTGAGTTTCTCTCATCTAGTGCGGCTGAGGCCAAATATGCCATTCCTCCTGCACAGATATCTACTCCTCCATCAATTCCATATTTCCATGAATTGATCACATTTTGATTATCCAATTCGTTTTCTGATATTTGATGGTGATCTAAAATAATCCAATTATCTCCTAATGTTTTATCTAATTCCTTTGCAAAACCTCCTCCAAGATCCGTCACAATATGAAAATCTCTGGAATCTGTTTTAAAAGATTCTACTACATTTTTGCTAAATTCTTTTGATGTTCTAACTGTGCAGTTTGCTCCTGCTCTGATTAGTGCTTTAGTAATTATGCTCCCTGATGTTAATCCATCACAATCTATGTGAGTTGTAACAGAAATTGATTTTTTTGATTTTATACAATCTAAAATTTTATCTTTGAAGTAAGAAAGTGATTCATCTAGTGATTTTGCCATTACTCTAACTGAGCAACCACGGATTTATACTTCCATGTTTTTGAAATTCTTCCAATTCTTTTGTAATAGACTGATAGTCTGTGAACCTTGGCTTCAATTAATTCCAAAGATCTGACATTTCTATTATCCCCTTTGTTTGCTTTAAGGTGCTTCTGAAGACCTACTGCTTTTTTAACAATGTTCTCAAGGTCTTCTGGCATTTCTGCTTTCAAATCATTTTCCTCTAAAATCTGTCCCATACTTTTTTTGGTAATTGGTTTGATTAAAGGAATGGAATGTTGATCTCTTAATTTAATTCCAATTTGACTAGGGGTCAAACCGTCTTTTGTATATTTAATTACTAACTCTTCAATTTCTGCAGGACTTTGAGTTATCCAAGAAGGTGCACGAAGTGTAGCTGGTCTAATTGAATGTGATTTTCCATGTCTGTGTGTATGCATTCGTCCCATGATTTGGCTCATTATAGAACAGAATTAAACGTTACTTATACTGATCTCGTACATTGAACCGAAATTTGGGGTTCAGAATAAAAGTTAAATAAGTCTCTGGCGCCAAAACGAGCAGGTAAACGGTATGAATACAAAAATACTATTAGCAGCATCCTTAATCGCTGTCTTCACAGTCGGAATGTATGCAGAAAATGCAGTTGCATTTGCTCAATACATGGGTAACGTCGGTAGTGAAGGACAAACCGGATCATACACATTAGAAGAAGCACTTGAGATTCAAGCAAGAAGAATCGCAGCAGCTGAAGCAAACCCCTCTTCTGGTTCAGGAACTCCATATCTTGATGCCAGTGGTGTAGTTGGTGCAGCAGTAATTGCAGGTGCAGTATTCGGTGGTATTGCTGGAGCATTCTTCATTAGAGGAAGATCTGGTAAATACGCAGCAATGGGAAGAGGATAAACAAACCTCACTTTTCTCTTATTTTATTATCTGTTCCTAGTGTAAACTGAGTTTCTTTTTTCCACTCTTGATGAATACTGATCTCGTACTTTCTGATAATAAAAGAAATGTATATATCGCACAAATAGAGCCAAATTATTATGATTCCTATCGTAGGTACTTTCCTTAGCATCCTGTCTACAATTACAGGACAACTAGGACCAAACTACGACCCATTATTCTACGATGTAATGATTTACATCTTCGGAACCATTATGTTCACAATATTCCTTCTAGGAATTATCTCATTCTGGTTACGTGTACACGGCTGGGCTTACAAAGACAACCGTGAGAGATGGGTTGATGAATTAGACAGACACTTTGAAAGAGAAGGTATCGGTCTTATTCCAGACAACGGCAAATACTGGTAAACTTACCACCTTTCATCTTTTCATTATTTTTAATTCCTTCTAGTGAAAACTGTATTGAATCTTAAAATTTAAAAATTTGATTTTTTGAGTCTACAACATCTAATTTTCTAGTTCTGGTAGGAAATCTTTGTCTTTTGATGAGTCATAATCTTTTGTGGTAAATACTCCCTTGTAGTGATATCCATCTTGCAATGGGGTATTGATGAACTGGCTAGATTCTTTATCATTGACATAAAATGTCGATTTGTCCTGATCCATGTCTCTTAGAGGGAAATCCCACATCCACAAAAAGTGACCAATTTCCCATGAGTATTCTTCCTCCCATTCCACATAGATGATTCCATCATCAGTTAGCGTATACATGGTTCTTTTACATTCTCCCTCATTTAGTCCTGCATTGATGTTGGCAGGAATAGGTGTTTGAAGACCGTCAATAATCAACTCCAAAGTGACCTTCATTTTGTAAGGTGTTTCTCTATCATTGATACAGACTTTGAGAGGATCGTTTTGACTAAACTGACCTTGAAGTACTGAACTGGTGACCCCTACTAATATTGCTATAATTGCTGTAATGGCTAGAAATTTGAGAGTTTTATTTCTCTTGTATGGATCCCCCATTCCAGGATATTTCATCGTGTGATGATTTTAATCAGATTCCTTAAAGTCCTTTCCTTTATTCATACATGATTTCAATTGTATCGCATTGGTCTTGATGATCTGCAAGAAAATATGTTATCTCATCAGAGTCAATTTCAAGCCATTCTGATTCTCCCTTGTATGGAAGATAATCTTCAACAAACAAGTCTTCTTTTCCTGAAACTCTGACAACAATTTTTTGATTTTTTGGTTTTATCTCAAAAGGTAATTTTAGAACTTTTCCTCTTCTTTGATTTTGTATGTTTACTTTGTATTTATCAGAACGAAATTCTGTTTCTCCAAAAAAATAACTCTGAAAAATATCCAATTTTGTTATCTTGAAACTTAGCATATTTTCTCTATTGTTTTCTAGAAGATAAAACTTGGTTTACGTTAGAC
This sequence comes from Candidatus Nitrosopumilus sp., assembly GCF_029882185.1. Lineage (GTDB taxonomy): Archaea > Thermoproteota > Nitrososphaeria > Nitrososphaerales > Nitrosopumilaceae > Nitrosopumilus. The sequence goes on from NZ_JAOULD010000016.1 coordinate 20,172, forward strand.
GTAAAGAGTATCTAGAAAATGAAAAGGAAAAGGTTGGGTTGTTTAGATTACTTGCCAGGGTCGTGTTGCAAAGGTAATGACATAACCGACACCGATCATAATTGATTGATATGCGATGTTAGTATATGGAATATCTTTGAGTATTGGATCTCCTTCAACGACTACTGTTTGACCTGGACCAAGTCCTGGACCAACTTGTGCAATGTTGAGTTGGGTGTGTACGTGGTATACACCTGCTTCAAGTGCTTTGGCAGACAATGAGTAATCGACAACTGAGTTACCTGGAATGTCAAAGACGTTTCCTGGTGGATCTCTTGCCAACATCTCCCATCTATTACCTGCGTTGGTAGACTCTGTGAAAATGGATAGCCATCCTCTAAGGTCTCTTTCTACTAAGCTGACTAATGTTCCTTGAAGTGTCAAGGTTTCGCCAGTTTGTAGGGATTGTCTGTTGAAGGTTTCATCCTCAATTCTGATGAAACGACTCTGGAGTTGTGCTTGGACACCGTGTGCATCTGCAGTTGGAAGTACGGATTCAACCCAGTTGAAACCTAAAGTTCCTAGTGCAAGTACTACAGCAAGTCCAAATACGAAAATTCTTTTTTCGACCATAGTTATCCCTAAAATGAGGAGATGAAACACGTCGTTATATGTTTTACCTTAGTAACGAGGATCGACATTATCAATGATGTTAAACATTGATGTATAACAATGAAATCAATAAAAAAATAATCAAATTTAAATTATTTTAAAGGTATTAATATGTAATTTTTCTATAATATTCTTTATTTATTGTAAAAAATTATATAAAATAACTCTTATTTCAAACTCTTACTTTATATTCCGAATTCACATGATGGTATGCATGGCACAGATGCCCGCATTAATCCCAAAAGAAGTTGAGATCCAGAGACTAAAGAAAGTCTGGCTCATCGTTATTGCTATGGGTTCTACTGCAGCATCAGTCGAAGTTGATAACTTCGTTGATGGTTCTTTGCATCAAACCTCTATCAGAGATAGTGCATTTACACCAGCTCACTGGTGGCTATACTCCCACTTCATCACATTACCACTTGGATGGGGAGCAGCAGCAATCTATGATAGAAAAATCCCAGTTCTTAGAGGCCCAAATAATTCAATGAACACTGGATTGAAGATGACCATTCTTGGTTACCTTGCAACCATGTTTACAATTGGTGTCAATGAGATGTGGCATTTCTGGTTTGTAGAAGAAATCTTTGCAGTTCCAAATCACTGGATGTTTAACATGGGAGTCGTAGTGGCTTTCATGGGTGCATTAGCATACGTAGTTAGAGTATATGCTCGACTCGTAGAACTTGGTGCAGAAACTCCAGGAGAGAACCCATACGTTGCAGAGATGTACAAGATGGCCTTAGAAGGCAAATTGTACAGCAGAGCAATTCCTTAGAAAAAGTGCATTAGCACATTTTTTCTCTTTTATTATTTTTCAATAACGTAGATCGTACTAGGTATGCTCATTTAAGAAAGACTTAAAAGAATCTGAATTAGAATAATTCCAGAATGACTCTTCCAAAAGGATTCGGTTCTGGTGGCGGTGGCGGTTCATCAAGCGCTGACATAGAACGAATGATTGGAAAACGCGTTGAAAACATGACCGGCATGATCACAGTATCATTCTGGGCAGCAATTTTGGCAACTTTTGGTGGTACTGCAGCAGGATATTTCTATTATCCATGGGCATATCCAACAGCAAGTGGTCACTTTGCCTTCATCGTACTAACAATCATTATCGCAATAGGTTACATCTTCTGTGTTAAAGTCATGGAAGAAGGTTCCAACAAAAATAGCAATGGCATAGTTGGCGGCAGTGTTGCCGGTGCAACTGCATTTTGCTTATTCGTATCACTATACGTTGGTTGGTAACTAGAAGGAAACCCCTTCAGCAATTTTCTTTTTCATTTTAATTTTTAAAAAATGCTTTAGTTCTTTTTTTGTTTTAATTTATACTCAAAAATGACGATCTCCACCATACTCTAAAATTTTATATACTGACCGTTTCTTCACCTTCTTATGGTCTGGTTAAGACGATGTACACACTACTTATTCATAGTAGTAGTTGCAGTTAACTCAACACTGTTAACAATTAATGCAGGAGACTACATCTTCTACACTGACTGGGCTTGGACTTCGTACACGGTATTCTCAATATCGCAAACGTTGATGCTTATTGTAGGTGCAACATATTACCTAACATTTACAGGCGTTCCAGGCACAGCAACGTACTACGCTCTAATTATGACAGTATACACATGGGTAGCTAAAGCCGCATGGTTTTCGCTAGGATACCCATATGACTTCATTGTAACTCCAGTTTGGCTACCATCAGCAATGCTGTTGGACTTAGTATACTGGGCAACAAAGAAGAACAAGCACTCCTTGATACTGTTCGGCGGCGTACTAGTAGGAATGTCATTACCATTGTTCAACATGGTAAACCTGATAACAGTAGCAGACCCACTAGAGACGGCATTCAAATACCCAAGACCAACATTGCCACCATATATGACACCAATCGAACCGCAAGTAGGCAAATTCTATAACAGCCCAGTTGCACTCGGTGCAGGTGCAGGTGCAGTATTGGCATGTACATTTGCAGCCTTAGGTTGTAAATTGAACACTTGGACATACAGATGGATGGCCGCCTGGTCAAAGTGGGACTAAAACTCCAACCTTTTCCTTTTCATTTTATTATTTTCCTCTAGAGTGTTCTCTACAAAAATTTGATTAAAAAATACCACACAGCTTGTGATCTTTTATTGTCTATTTTGACAATATGTAATCTTGTGATTATACTATGTGAAGCAACAATTTAGTCAGATCCTTTCCACTCCAAAACCCTTTGTAAAATGGGCTGGTGGAAAACGCCAATTGATTCCAATATTAAATGAAAATTTGCCTGAAACATTTGGAACCTATTTCGAACCTTTCTTGGGTGGAGGTGCATTACTATTCCATATGTTGACTGAACGACAGAGTCAAAAATGTAGTATTTCTGATCTTAACTCTGATCTTGTTTTGTCATATACTACAATCAGAGATAGAGTAGAAGATCTTATCACGTCACTAAAAAATCATGAAAAAAATTATCAAAAAGATTCAAAATCTTACTATTACTCTATTAGAGAAAGTAACCCTAGAAGCCAAATCGAAAAAACATCTCGATTGATATTTTTGAATAGGACTTGTTTCAATGGGTTATATCGAGTAAATAGTAAGGGAAAATTCAATGTTCCATTGGGCAAATACTCCAATCCTAATATCGTAAATGAAGATAATCTTCGTTCAGTAAGCCATATTTTACAATCAAGCAAAGTGTCTATCAATTGTAGGGATTTTGAAGCCGTTCTTAGAGATGCGAAAAAGGATGATCTTGTGTACTTTGATCCGCCATACCAACCAGTTAGTGACACTGCTAATTTTACAAGTTACACTAACAAGGATTTCACATATGATGATCTTAGTAGATTGGCAGAACTCTGTATGGATTTGGATTCCAAAGGCTGCAGAGTCTTATTATCAAATTCTAATTCTAAAGAAGTTGCAGATATGTTCTCTGCAAAACCTTGGAAAATAAATAAGATTCAGGCCAACCGTTCAATCAATTCCAATTCTAAAAAGAGAACTGGTCACTATGAATTATTGATTAGAAATTATTAGGAGCTTCGAACGGGATCTGAACCCGTGACCTTTACATTACCAATGTAACGCTCTACCAGACTGAGCTACCGAAGCACAAATTCACCCAGTAGAAAATCCTTATAATTCTTCATTTTGAGCGAATAAACTCTAAACTGTTAAATTTCACTCAGATTTTTATCCTTTTGGAGGAGTAATCAAGCCTGGCCAAAGTAAGCACTTTGTGCTTTTGGACATGCAGGACTTAAGATCAAATAATGGGTGATCCTGTCTCTCAGGAGTTCGTGGGTTCAAATCCCACCTCCTCCACCTTATCTTGGATTTTTGATTCCTCTAGAATTTAGAACTTCATAGACATCTGGTAATGAAAATACAAAACCAACATGTACACAATCTTTTTCATCACACAGCTGACAAAACAGTTCGCCTTTTTGAATTGCAACTTCTGCAATTCTATTTTTGATATTATCTTTTAACACAACACGATCATCATCGATTGAAATTTTTTCAATCTTTGGAGCATATCTTGCAAAGGTCTTGTCCTTTTGCATCATCTCTTCTAACATGTAAGTAACATAACCTGCAAAACTGTTGACACCCTTCATTGTTAGGTCGTCTTTACTCTTTTGATAAACTTCATGGAATTTATCATAAACAGTTTCCGAAACAGTGATTGATTTGAATCCAGCTTTTGGCAATTTACTTTTCCTTACCGTACTATACAGTACCCAAGTATATAATGTTTTATTCTAAAATGGTGCCTTTCTAGAAAATCAAAATTAGTCTTTATAGAATACCATAGTCCAAGACCACTATGGGTAAAGGATATTCTACTGAAGAGATTAGACAAAAAATAATTTCGATTTTGGATGATGATGTTTCTGGAATGTCTGGAATTGAGATTTCTGAAAAAATTGGTATCAACAGAATTACAATGTCAAAATATCTCAAGGTTTTTGCAGCAGAAGGATTACTCCGACAAAAAAATATCGGAAATGTCACTTTGTGGTTTTTAGAACCAGGACAAGAATCATTTAGTTTTCCTGATGATTATTTCAAAGTAGCTCCCAAGTATATTGAACATTTGGTAAAGGGAACTGAAGACCAAGTATATTCATTAATTCGTAATTGTTTGCATTCTGGAGGAACTGTAAATCGTTTGGTGCTTGAAGTAATTTTTCCTTCGATTGAACATGTGACAAAATTATATGATGATGGAAAGATTGGAACTTCCGAACAAAATCTTTTGATTAACACTATATCAAAATCACTACAGATTTTTAATCAAATTCAAGTTGTCTCTGATCCAAAGAAAAACTTGATTGTTATGGCATCTGATGCCCAAAGCAGATTGAATTCTGAAGCAGCATCTGCAGTTTATCACTCTGATGGTTGGAAGGTTTCTCATTTGGGGGATATGTCTTCATCAATCAACGTGTTGTTTGATCTTGATTTTCAAAAATTGATAGGAAAAATATGGAAACAAAAATCTGGTATTTTGATCATTGTAGTATTTTCCAAAACTGATGAAGGCTTGAGCTTTTTTGCAGATTCCATAAACCCAATAATTGAAAAATCTGGAAAAAATATGAAATTGGCCCTTTGTGGCAAAGTATCTAAAAAATCTAAAATTCATGCTGATTTGATATCTGAAAAAATTGAAGATATTTTACAATGGTCTCAAACTATATCTCAAAATCTAAAATAATGAAAAATGGGCCCGATGTGATTCGAACACATGACCTTTCGATTATCAGTCGAACGCTCCAGCCAAGCTGAGCTACGAGCCCACGAACAAATCTCTAGGCAAGACTCATTTAAGTTTAATTTTCTTTCCATTTGATTGAGCATCCAATTGATGGGTCAAAATCTTTTTCAATTTTTTCTCCAGACAATAATTTCTCCATGTTGACAATCATTGTCTTTTCTGTTGCCTTGTCGTCTGGCTTCATGGCATTGTCTATTTTTCCATGAAACACCAACTCTTTTTGTGCATTGAATAAGAAAGGATCTGGTGTACACATTGCACCATATTTCTTTGCAATCTCTTGTGTTTCATCTACCAAATAATCAAATTGAAATCCTTTCTCTTTGGCCGTTTGTTTCATGGCATCAAAACTGTCTTCTGGATAATCAGTAGAATCGTTACTGTTGATTCCTATAATTGCAATATCTTTACCACATTTTTCATATAGTTCGTTCAGTGCGTCTACTTTTGCTTTAACATATGGGCAATGATTACACATGAAAATTACTAAAATCCCCTTGTAATCATTATAATCACTTAACGAATGTTTTTTATCGTCAATTCCCATTAATTCAAAATCTGGTGCAATATCTCCAGTTTTTAGTTTGATTTGTGATTCTAAAAGTACCATATTAAATCGATCGTGTTTTCAAATAAAATTCTTGCCAAGAAGACAACAATTAAAATCCACACTTTATTCATTCTTCATGTGGGCCGGTAGTATAGCCTGGTAGTATACCCGCCTTGCACGCGGGGGGTCACGGATTCAAATTCCGTCCGGTCCACTTTTCAATCTCTCCGATCTATGCTGGAATTCAGACTCCTGGGTGGATTTAAATAGGATAAGTTTTCGTTTTTCTATATGGCATCAGCAGCAGACGCATGGCCGGTATTCATACCACTCATTGTTGGTTTAACTCCAGGCTTAATTTACTGGTTAGCAATTACCGCAAAGAGAAAATAAAAATTACATCAATTTTTAATTTATTTTTATTCTTTTTAGTGTAAACTGGGTTTAACGTTCTTACCTTTTTTGTTCACTATTTGATATGTTACCTGAAATTAATCTCATTTCTTAAAGAAAATTATGATGAAGGCAATTTTACGCACATTTCTAATTCTACTCTTGGTTCCTTTCTCACAAGCATTTTCTGCAGAAGTTACTGACACTCCTTCTACTCTAAATATATCACTGAATAGTAAATCTCCATTTGTGTATCAAGATGTTGAAGGATATACGATTGTAGTTGGACTGGCTGAAAATAACAATCCTTTAACTCCTATAACAAATGTCAAAATACAAGTAAAATTTTATGATGACTATGACCCAACACCTTTAGAGATTGTACAAGGAAATACGACACTAGAAGTGATTGCTCCTAATGGAAAATCTCCTTATTCTATACGTTCACAA
>NZ_JAOULD010000017.1 GCF_029882185.1 Candidatus Nitrosopumilus sp.
CTCTGGGAATTGCTCAAGTAGGTAAGAGTTTCAGAAACGAGATAGCTCCAAGACAGAGTCTACTTCGATTAAGAGAGTTTTATCAGGCAGAAATTGAAGTATTTTGCAATCCAAACAAATTGACTGAGATGGAAAAGTTTTCAGAGATTCAAGATGTTACCATTAGAGTTCAAACAGATGCAGAACCTGTCGCCATGACATGCAAAGAGGCAGTAGAATCAGGTGTTGTTCCAAACAAGTTTGTTGCATACTACTTGGGAATCTTGACTGAATTTTACGAAAAAACTGGAATTGACATTACAAAAAGTAGATTCAGGAAACTCGGTGACAAAGAAAAGGCATTCTATGCCGAAGTTGCATTTGATTTTGAGGTAGAAACCACAATTGGATGGCTTGAACTAGTTGCCTGTAATTATAGATCTGACTATGATTTGTCCAGTCATGGAAAAAAGAGCAAGCAAAAGTTCGAAATTATGGATGGAGATGACAAAATTTTGCCTCATGTATTTGAAATTTCGATGGGAATTGACAGGAGTTTGTACACAATATTAGAGCATTGTTTAAAAGATGACAAAGAACATGATAGAATAGTTTTAGCCTTAAAACCATACTTGTCTCCAGTTCATATTGGAATTTTATCGCTGGTCAAAAAAGATGGATTGAAAGAAAAAACAGATGAGATTTATCTTCAACTAAAAAGAAAATGTGATGCATTTTTGGATCACTCTGGTGCTATAGGTAGAAGATATAGAAGACTGGATGAAATCGGTTCGCCTTTTGCAATTACAGTTGATCACCAAACACTAGAAGACAAAACAGTAACAATTCGTATGAGGGATTCCATGGAACAGAAAAGAATTAACATTTCAGAATTAGCCTCTGAAGTTATCCAATCAATAGCATATCCATAAAACAGAAATTGATATCTTGAATTTATTATTCGTTGGATGATATCGTAACAGTATCAGAATGATACCTGTATTTTATTTTCACAACAGTATCTTCTGATACATCTGCATGTTGGATTAACACATCTTCTGACTCCAATGTACATTCACATATGATCAATCAGCACTTGTTTTTGGTGCATTCATTATTAATAATGGAATAGTAGATATATTATTTGCAGCACAGAACTTTACATCAACTAGTAGTGGAATTCAATTGAACAGTGCAGATCAACTAACTGTAATATGTGATATTTCCCTACCATAGGTAAATCCAATACTTTTTCTTTATTATTAAACAAAGGTAAATTAATAAGATTTGTCAATTTTCATCCTTCATGGAATATCAAATTAAAAATCCAAAAGTTTCAATCATTATTCCAACTTATAACGAATCTAATAACATAATTGAAATTCTAAAACAAATTAAAAATTCAATACCTAAAAATATTATTTCCGAAACGATTGTCGTAGATGATAATTCTCCTGATGGTACTGGAAGAATTGTAGAAGAATACATTAAAAATTTTAAAAAAATTACAAATCATACCATAGATATAATTCATAGAACTGCAAAAACAGGATTAAGCTCTGCTATTTTTAATGGAATTCAAGAGGCAAAAGGTGAAACCATTATTGTAATGGATGCGGATCATTCACATCCTCCACAAATTATTCCTAAAATGATTGAAAGTTTGAAAAAATCACATTGTGATATTGTAATTGCTTCCAGATATGTCAAAGGTGGTCAAATAAAAGATTGGACTATATCTAGAAAAATGATTAGCAAAATTGCAACAAAGATCGCAAAATTATTCCTAAATATTGAACCAAAGGATCCAATGTCAGGATTTTTTGCATTTAAAAAAAATATTTTAAAAAATTCAAAATTTGATCTTCTTGGATATAAAATACTCCTTGAAATGTTAGTTAAAACAAAGAATGTGAAAATTATGGAAATACCTTACACGTTTACTGATCGAAAAATTGGTCAGAGTAAGCTTGATTCGCAAATTATACTAGATTATATCAAATCAATATGGAAACTATACAGATTTGGCAAAAACGTAAAAACCAATAATAAAAAATATACAAATTTTGTTTCAAAGGCTGCTAGATTCTATACAATTGGTGCAACAGGCCTTCTGGTGAATCTTTTATCATCATTTTTAATAGTAACCGGAATTCCTGATGTTTGGTATATTCATGCAAATTTATTTGGTATTGCTTCCTCAATATCCAGCAATTTTATTTTAAACAAATTTTGGACATTTGAAGATAAAGATTTTTCAAAGAAAAAAACAGTAGTTCAATTTTCAAAATTTGCAACATTTAGTACACTAGGTGCAGTTATACAATTAGGAATGGTATTTTATCTTACAGAAACACAAAATATGCCTTATTATTTGTCATTAATCTTAGCAGTTATGACTGGAGCATTTGGAAATTTTATACTTAATAAAAAATATACATTTAAAGAAAAATTACTAGAATAATTTTTTATGTCTATATTTTAGATCATGATTCAGTGTTTATACTTGGCCTAAACAGATTTTAGATGGAAAACAAAAAATTCATTCAACTGAAAAATGGGGAGAAATAATATCTCTTGATAAAACTGTACCAGAATTTCATTTAGGAATTATTCTTTTAATATCTTTGTTATCTATTGTTATAATTTAATATTATAGAAAAATACCAGTATTTTGAATATTTAAAATAAAAAGAACTGACTAACGTCTTTTCCAGCTACTCAAAGGTAGAAGTAGAGGTTCCTGACGAAAGTCCAGTTGAAGATGGTACAGATGGGAATTTATCTCCTATCTGTTGCTCAGCTACTGCAGATGCTTCTTGAAGAATCTTTTCAGTTTCTTCACTTGAAGCGGCAGACTCCATACTAAATGAGTCTCCTGCAAGTGAATCCATCATAAGTCCGTTTAGTGTCTGGGTCATACTGTTCAATTCTGAATCAGCTTCTGGCATGAATCTTCCTAGCGATGACTTCAATCCCTTCATTGTAGACATTGCTGGTCCAATTGCCACCATAGCATCACCAAGATCATGAATAGTTGTCAGTCTTAGTTGAACTTGTTCTAATGACATTCTTGCGTTGCCGAGCATCTTTGTAACTTTACGAATTTCAGCTAATTCGTTAGACAAAACTCTACTTGTGCTAGTATCATGTTGCTGCATTGCGGTCACGACTCTCTGAAAGAGTTGCGCATCTCTTTCGTGCAGTTTACCTAACATAGAGTCCATTTTTGAGATTTGGACTTGTAGTTTGTTTACCGCTTGTTGAATTCGTGGTTTTAATGCACCTTCAGGCTTTACTGCATCGCGTAGTTTGCCAGTTACACTTTGGGTCTCCTGATGAGCCCAAGTCTTATCGAAGTTTGGCATGATGAAGAGTTTAGAAATTTAGTCTTAATCAACGGTGTAAATTTAGATCAGTTTTAGATTAAATTTAGCTAACAAACATTACTCTCAAATTTTAAGAAAAATTATGGCTAAAATTGCAATTTTTGATTCAGGTCTAGGCTCATTATCAATAATTAAAGCAATCCAGAAAGTATCACAGTCAGAGATCATCTATTTTGCAGACCAACAAAATTATCCATATGGAAACAAATCTCAGGCTCAGATATCTAAAATTATTCAAAAATCAATCAAACTTTTAGAAGAAAAATTTTCTCCAGACATCATAGTTGTCGCATCAAATACACCTAGTTTAATGCTGAATATAACAACAAAGAGAATAATTGATGTAAAACCGCCATTAAAAGAAGCTGCAAGAATATCTAAAACAAAACAAATTGGAATTCTTGCAACAAAAAGTGCAATTAATAGTAAAGGTTTGATACAACATATTAAAAAAAATAACTTTTCAAAAAAAATCAATATTTTTAAAATTAATGGATCAGGACTTGTTGAATTGGTAGAATCTGGAAAATTTATTTCAAATAAAAAATTTTGTCAAAAAATTATTAAAAATGTTCTTAGTGATATATTATTTCAAAATAATATAGACACCATTACACTTTCCAGTACACATTTACCATTTTTAAATTCATTACTAAAAAAACAATTTCCAAAAATAAATTTTATAGATCCATCAGAAAATGTAGCAAGAAAAATTTTACTACTAATTAAAAATAAACAATCAAAAAAAAATTCATTAAAGATTTTTGCATCAGGTGATATAGAAATATTTCAAAATAAATTAGATAAAATAAGAATTAAAAATAAAGTTAATTTTTTATCTTTTTAGCTTTTCTATAACCATGACTAAATTTTTTGTCATATAATTTAGAGTATTCATAAGTTTCAGGATCTATTACATCACTAATAATTACAATTGCAGTACGAGTAATTTTTTCTTCTTTAATTTTTTTAGTAATATCTCCTAACGTACTTTTGATAATTTTTTGATCAGGCCAGCTTGCTCTATAAACTACTGCAACAGGGGTTGATTTTTTATAACCTCCTTCAATTGCTTCAGTAACCAATTTAGAGATGAGTTGTACACTAAGATAAAAAATCAATGTTGCTTTATGTTTTGCAAGCTCTGAAATTTTTTCACGTTTTGGAACTTTGGTTCTAGATTCTGCTCTTGTTACAATTATTGTTTGAGTGACACCAGGAAGTGTTAATTGCATTCCAAGGGCAGCTGCTGAGGCTAAAAATGCAGTAACACCAGGAACAACTACAGATTTTATTCCTTTTTTTTCAAGATTATCAATTTGCTCTTTGATTGCACCATAAATTGAGGGATCTCCATCATGTAACCTGACAACTAGCTTGTCTTTTTTTGCATTTTTGTATAACAGATCAAAAATTTCTTCTCTAACTAATTTAGCAGCATCATATAATTTCCCTTTTTTACATAGCTTCAAAATTAGATCAGGAATTAATGATCCAGAATATACAACAATGTCTGCTTTTTGAATTAATTTTTTAGCTTTAACTGTAATTAGTTCAGGATCACCAGGACCACATCCAACAAAAAATACTTTAGACACGTTTTACCACCAGGATTGAAAAATACTTTGTTGTTAATGTCTTGTCATTTACTTCACCTAGAGTCATTTTTTTAATAATTTCATTTTCTGTTCCTAAATCTTGTCCAATTGCAAAAATAGAATTATCAGGAAATCCAGATTCTTTTAGAACTTCAATTACTTTATCAAAATACCTTCCATCTTTTAGAAATATCATTGATTCCGAATTTTTTGCAATCTCTTTAACGCTTGATAAATCATAACAAGATGGAATGATAGCAACTTTTTCTGCACCTTCAGCTATACTTACTCCAACTTTAGATGCAAATGTAAACATGGAAACAATACCAGGGATAACACTGATGTTCATATCAGGGTAATTTTCTGCCAGATCTTTATGCATATAGATCCATGTACTATACAAGAAAGGATCACCCACAGTAAGATATACAACATTTTTTCCAGTCAATACAGTTTCTGCCATTATTTTGGCATTTTTTTTCCATGTTGCTTCTAGAATATCTTTGTCTTTGGTCATTGGAAAGATCAGTTTTACAATTTCTTGATTTTTTGATTTGTCAATAATTGGTGAAACAACGCCAAATGCGATACTAGGTCTGTTTTCCTTTGAAGCAGGACACATTATGATATCAGCATTCTGGATTGCCTTTACAGCTTTTACAGTTAGTAGATCAACATCTCCAGGACCTACTCCTATTCCAACTAAACCAGGCATGCAATGTATAATTTTCTTCCTAATTAAAAATCTAGATTAAATTTTGGTAGCAGATATGATAGTTACAGGATTTCTTGCAAGCATCATTGTTCCTGTACTAGTTTTTCTGCTCTTTGATATGGTCACTTGAGTGATATCAACAGATTCAAACTGTAATTTTTCTAATGTTTTCAAAACAGAATAAAGTGTTTCAATTAGTATAATACCAATTACAATTCTACCTCCAGATTTAAGTTTATTTTCAGATAACTCCAATATCTCTTTGGTATCTCTACCTGTACCTCCAATGAAAATAGTGTCTGCTTCTTCAAGTTCTTGAATTTTTTCTTTAGCATTACCATGAATTACTAAAATATTTGACAAACCAAATTTCTGAATATTTTTTCTAGTTAATTCTATAGCATTTTCATCATAATCAATTGCTAATACTTTGCCTGATGATTCAATTTGTAAAGCAGCTTCAATAGAAATAGAACCACTACCACATCCAATGTCATAAACAATTTGTCCTGGTTTTAGTCTGGCTTTACTAATTTGAACAACTCTTATCTCTTCTTTAGTGATTGGGATTTTTTCTGCTCTTTCAAATTCTTCATCAGGAATGCCAGGCGTTTTAAATTTCCACATATGCTATAACCATTTTTTAAAATATACACTAAATATTGATTCCATTAGTTACTGTTTCTAAATGGGTTAATGTATAACTTACAATCCATGAAAACAAGTACAGGAAAACATAGCTACCAATAGCTTGTGTAACAACTTTTTTTCTATCAGATGATGGTAATTGCATTTTCATTCCTTTTGCAACAATTACTGTACCAAAAAATATCACAATCATAAATCCAATTGATGCCCATCTTCGGTCTTCGCCTTCAATATCTTCAAAGATGAAAGTAGCTGCAGTTCCTGCTATTATAGCCAAAGCAACACGCATCCAAAATAATTTGTTTAATTTTCTATCTTTTTCACTTTTCTCAGCAATACTTACTGGTGGTTCTCCTGATGGTGTATCAGGTACTGGCTCTGATTTTTCTATTTCAGGAGTATCTACAGGAATATCTTCAACTGATTCTTTTTTTGAATCATTTGGATCTACCGTAGGTTCAGATTTTTTCTTTTTGAATTTTGCCAAGTGATTTTCTAGCGTGACTCAGACAAACTATGTTTAATATCTTTGGTCAAAGTATGAGCATATCAAAGCAAGAGTATAATTTTAGACAAAAATCATGATGTTCATGGCATTAGCAGGAATAGAACTACGGTATTTAGTTGATAAAATTTCTGAACAAGTTCAAGGATACTATATCAGCAATATTTATGGCATTACAAAAGATAGTATTCTCTTCAAACTTCATCATACAGAAAAAGATGATCTATTCATGATGATTTCAACTTCTGGCGTATGGTTAACTGCAGTGAAAATTGATCAGATGGAGCCTAACAGATTACTCAAAAGATTACGAAGTGATCTGCTTCGACTAAAATTAAAAAAAATTGAACAAATAGGTGCAGAAAGAATTGCATATTTTACTTTTGAGGGATTTGGAAAAGAGTTTGTTTTAGTGGGGGAATTTTTTGGAGACGGGAATATTTTACTCTGTAATAATGAAATGAAGATTCTTGCATTACAGCATTCTATAGATGTAAGGCATAGAAAATTAAGTGTGGGTTTGGAATATGTCCAACCACCAAATAGCGGACTAGATATTTTTAATTTGAAAGAATCAGATTTTGATGAACTCAAAACAACGGATTTGGTTGCAGCAAAATGGTTTGGTAGAACTTTGGGACTGCCAAAAAAATATGTTGAAGCTGTATTTGAAATTGCAGAAATCGACCGGAAAAAAATTGGAAATTTGCTATCTCAAGAAGAGACAAAAAAAATTTTTGAAACTGTAAAAAAAATTATCTCAGATGTAGTATCAGGAAATCATGATGCAGTTATAATTAGAAATGAAAAAACTGAAGTTCTTCCTTTGAAATTGGGAAAACTAGAAGGTGAGATAACACAAGTAAATAGTTTCATTGAAGGGTTAGATACTGTCTTTACTGAAAACATAGTTGAAAAAGGAAAATCTGTTCAAACAAGTGGTTCAGATAAAAAAATTAAAGAATTACAAACACAAATTTCTGAGCAAGAAAAAGCCATTGAGATGGTAAAAGAAAGATCAAAAAATATTACAAATGTGGCAAATTCTCTTTTTGAAATGGTGTCAAAAGGAATAATCTCAATTGAGGATAATAAATCCCAAGAAATTTTAGCAAAAAATAATGCAAAATTAGTTAATGAGAAAGGAATATCATTGATTGTAGTTCAAGATGAAAAAATAAAAATAAATACACAGTCTCCACTTCAATCAATTGCTTCGATATTATTTAATGAAGCAAAAAAACAATCAGGTGCGATATCTTCAATTCAAGCAGTTAAAGAGAAAACAGAAAAAAAATTGGAAAAATTTCAAAGTAAGACAGAAGCTGAGAAAGATCTTTTTGTAGTTACAGAAATTAGAAAAAAGAATTGGTACGAAAGATATAGGTGGTTCTTTACAACAGATGGATATCTTACAATAGGTGGAAGAGATGCTGCATCGAACTCTGCAGTAATTAGAAAACATTTAGATAAAGATGATAAGATATTTCATGGTGATATTTTTGGTTCTCCATTTTTTATTTTGAAAAATGCAGAAAATGCACCAGATACTAGTATGAATGAAATTGCTCATGCAACAGTTTGTTTTAGTAGAGCATGGAGAGAAGGGATGTATGGTGTAAGTGCTTATTGGGTTCACCCTGAGCAAGTAAAAAAATCAGCACCCAGTGGAGAATTTCTACCAAAAGGATCATTTACTATAGAAGGACAAAGAAATTTTATCAAATCAGATACACTTCGATTAGCTGTTGGAATTATACCAATTGATGATGATTATGTCTTAACATGTGGGCCCCCTGAACCAATCAAAAAAAATTCTCTTTGCTATGCAATAATTGAACCGCATGGATTAGAAATGGCAGAATGTGCTAAAAAAATTCGAATAGAATTTTCTAAATTATTTGAAGATATTACAAGAAAAATAAACATTGATGAATTTGTCAGAGCATTACCTCCAGGTAAAAGTCAAATTATTACAGTGGGTTTAGGAGATTCACAAAATCAAAATATTATTGATAATGAATTTGATTAGATTCAGCATCAAAAGAAATCTGCATTCCGTTTTTAATTGATCTAAATTCTCCATCGCTTACAGTAATCATGGGAATGTTTGCTAATGCACATCCAGTAGCTACTGTAAGATCTGCTTTTTTACAAATCATTGCAATTGGTGCTGCTTCATTAGATTTTATTGAATAAATTGTATATGCGCCGACACTACTTCCTACACCTGATGGAAAAACAAGTACGGTATTTTTAATTGATTTTTGATATAATTCATGGTTTTTGTCACTAATAATTCCAGTTTTTTTGTCAACAGTTCCTAAAAAATTAATTGGATCATCAGATTTCAAAACAATTCCTTCTACTTTTCCTGAAACTAGAACTTTCATCTTGTCTCATCTTCAATTATTTGTAATAGTGATTTTAGATTTACACCTACACCATTAGAATTTTTGAGATAAAATGCACCTTTGATACTATTTGTTGTAACTGCATCTACAGTGTCTTTACTTATCAAGGGAGATAAGCATGTACAACAATCAGATAAAATTTCACATCCTGCACGTTCAAGTTCTGCAGTATATCCAATTTTTGTTGATTGTTCTTTTACTATTCTAGGCATAAACACCATACATCTTTTCTGAAAAGAACGACCCTTTAGTTTAGCAGTAAGATCAGATATCTCATCTAATCCTAGTTGTGGACTGCCAAGTGTTATAATGTCACCTTTTTCTGTAGTGTTTAATTCATCATGAACATTTTGCATCTCTTTTTCATCAAAGTCTATTTTCTCGCAATCAGATTCTCCATCTCCAAAGATAAATTTAGCACAAGTTCCAGAAGTTCCCATTCCACCACACATTGCTTTTGTTTGTCGTTTATCCATCTCTCCAAGGCCTGAAATATTTACAGACGTATCGCCAATTTTTCCTGCAAAAAAACCAAGCATTCCATATGTCAATTCGTTTGGATTTTCTACTTTCATTCTAATTGTAATATTTGGATTATCTTCTTTTCTCAATGAAGAATATGGACTCTTTCCAACAATTGCACTAGCAAGAGCACTAAATGCACTTTCCTTGTTTGTCTTTAGATTATCAAAAGAATTTGCATGAATTGCAGCATTACTTTCTGCAAATGCAACTTGAGTTCCATCTTGTGGAATATCAAATATTTCATAAGGAATACATGAAAAAGAAGGAATTACTCCCATTGTTTCATATGATTTTTTAATGGATAGTTGCTTAGAGATAAAATTTTCATCTAATCCATAATTTTTTACATTATCAATATCAAATCCCATAGGATTCAGAGTAGTTTTTACTTTGACTCGAGCATATTTACTAATGTGTGATAGAAATTCTTCGCCTGCATCTCCAATGGTATTGTAATTTACGCCTGAAAGATGAGCCCATTCTATGGGTATTAGTTTGTCAGCATCAGTTGCCTCACCAGTTGCAACTAAAATTCTATAAGCAGTCTGTAAAATTTCTCCTTGTTCACCTTTTAATGCAGATTCTTCATCCTTAGTTAATTCCAATAAAATTCATTTATTATTACAGTTATAATACTTGTACGCAGTTTTTCAATTGGAAATGCAAAAAATACTTTCTGGTATGACAAAAACAATGAATGCAGTAAAACCTCCAAGAATTACTGCATTAAGAGATCTTCATGATGCAGAAACAGGTCCATTTAGTATTTTAATTGGAACTATATTATCTGCAAGAACTAAAGATGAAGCTACAACAAAGGCAGTTAAAAAATTATTTTCAATTTATAAAAATCCAAAACAATTATCAAAAGCTAGAGTCAAAGATGTCGAGAAAATAATAAAATCAATTGGATTCTTTCATGTAAAATCTAAAAGAATCATAGAAGTTGCTGAAATTATTGATAAAAAATACAAAGGTAAAGTACCAGAAGATCTAGATACATTGGTACAATTACCCGGTGTTGGAAGAAAAACTGCTAATTGTGTTCTAGTTTACGCATTTGAAAAACCAGCAATTCCAGTTGACATTCATGTTCATAGAATTTCAAATAGATTAGGATTGGTTGAAACAAAAAACCCTGAAGAAACAGAACAAGAATTAATGAAAAAAATACCAAAAAAATTCTGGATTGATATCAACGATACTTTTGTAATGTATGGTCAGAACATTTGCAAACCAATCTCTCCAATGTGTGATGTATGTAAAATTAAAAAGGATTGTAAATTTTACAAATCTAAGAACGTTTCTTAGTTAGAAACAATACGCCAACAATAATTCCCATCCCAGCTGCAACATAAAATGGAAACAATGCAAAAACGTTTTTTGCGGGATCACCAGACAAAAATTCAATTATCATACTTCCTGAATTTACTGCAGGAGGATCAATTGAACTTTCCATTCCATGAACAGAGTAAGAATGGATTGCAAATTTTCCTATGTCTAAATTAGTCACTACAATTCTAGCACCATTATTTACGGTCAGTCCTGCTCTATCAGTATAAGATATGATGGATTTTGCTTCAGGATACCAACCTCTATCTAAATCTCTATGGACTACAATGTAACCTTCTTTTGGAGTTTGAACTGCCACCCAAAACTTGTTGTCAGGCTTGGGGCCCATACCTACTTCAATAAATTCATCACGATTCTCTTGATCATATAGTCGTAATACTGCATTTCCGTTAGGATTTGCATATAGTAGATTGTTATCAATTGTTACTTGCCAACTTACTGCATGAACATCATCTAAAACTCTAACCGGTGCTTCACGCAATATAGTATTGAATTCATTTGAGGGAATTTCTAATGTGTTTATAATTAATGACGGGTTGTTTGTCTCTTGAGCAAATGCAGTAGGAATAAAAATTCCTCCAAGTAAAATTATTGCAAAGAGATACTTCATACATTAAGACAAATATGATTGAATAAAAATCTAGTCAACAAATGGTTTTGGATGATCCAAAATCACTTGTGCAACTTCCGGTCTTAGAATAAATTCAGATGGGGCCTTACCGTTCTGAATCATTTCTCTTAGTGCAGTTCCACTAATTTGCTCTTTTACATCATCTCCATGTGGACATGCTTTTGGAGTTGTATATGTAAGACATTTTCTACAATAGAAAAACGGTGGGAAAAATACAGGAGCAATTTCTAATTCTGGATAATCATCAAATATTTTTTGTGCAGCCATTGGATCATAAAATTTTCCAACACCTGCATGATCTCTTCCAATAATAATATGAGTACAACCATAATTTTGTCTCATAATTGCATGATGAATTGCCTCTTTTGGACCTGCATACTTCATTTGTGTATGTAATGTTCCAAGTTTACATCTATTTTCAGGATAATATAATTTTATCATCGTTTCATAACATTTCACAATTACCTCATCTACAAAATCACCAGATTTTTTCTGACCAATTACAGGGTTTACAAAAACTCCATCACGAGTTGTAATTGATGTTTTTTGTAGCATTTCATGTGCTACATGTGGTGGATTTCTAGTTTGAAATGCAGAAATAGTCTTCCAACCTGCTTTTGCAAAAGATTCTCGTGTTTGAGTTGGTGTTAATCTATTTTTTCTAATTTCAGTGTCATTTGGTCTTTGAATATAATCAATTTTTCCACTAACCAAATAATCTTTCATAGACATTGTATATGCAACTCCAGGGTGTGATGAATCATTGGTTCCATAGACTCCTTGAGCTGCTTTTTCTTTATCAAAAGTAAATGTTTCATCTACATGTAATATTGCAACTCCAATACCTTCTGGATTTTGTAATAGAACATCTCCTGCTTCTTTCATTTTTTCAGCAGTCTCTTTATCAACATCAAGTACAATCGGAATAGTCCAAGCTAAATCATTTGATAATCTTCCACGTGAAATAACACTTTCAAAGTCTTGTTGTCCCAAGAACCCTTCCAAAGGACTAAAAATTCCATCTGCAATATTTTCAACATCATTTGCAACATCTTCACTAATTGTAATTGAGAATAATCCTGTAGGATCAGATTTTGTAATTCTGTTTACTAGTATTCCACCGTGTGGTTTGATAGAGTTTTCAGGCATGTTAATCCTCTACTAAGGGTCTATATGAAGGCCACACTCTTTATTGCCATCCTGTTCCCACCACCATCTACCTGCTCGAATATTTTCTCCTGGTTTTATTGCTCTAGTACATGGCTCACATCCAATACTTGGATACCCTTTGTCAAGAAGACTGTTGTATGGTAAATCATTTTTTTTAATATATTCTTGAATTTGATCCCAAGTCCAATCAACAATGGGATTAATTTTTAAAATTCCTCCATGTCCATGATCTAATTGAAAGATTTTTACACTTTCACGATTTTTGGTCTGATCACGTCTTAATCCAGTAATCCATCCATCCAATGTACTTAACATTTTATTCATTGGATGAACCTTACGAATATCACAGCATAATTTCCTATTTTCAATGCTTTCATAAAATAGATTCATTCCTTTACTTCGAACCATATCTTCAACTTCTTTTGTGTCAGGAAATAGAACTTCAATAGATATATTGTATTTTTTACTTACAACATCAATAATATCATAGGTTTCTTGTGGTAATCGCCCTGTATCAAGAGTAAAAAATCTGAATTTGGGATTAATTTTTAGCATAATATCCATCACTACCGCGTCTTCAGCACCAAAACTTGATGCTTTAGCAACATTAGGATGAATATTATCTGAAACCCACTGTAACGCTTCTTCAGTAGTTTTAATTCTAGAGTTTAAATCATCTACTTGTTCCTGTGTGAATTTTGTCACAACAAATGTAAGATTATTTGTTTTATATTGATTGCCCAAAGTTTTCTTCTAAATTATAAACTAGTATAATTCAAAATAGAAAATATGGATGAAAAATCATATGTCATAGTTTTTCCAAATATATTTTCAAAAAATAAAATCCCTAATCTAATTTCAAACATCAAAAAAATCCTGAAAATAGAAAATCAACAATTCAAATCTGTAAAACGGGACGGCGATATAATTCTCATTGATGCAAATGATCCTGTTTTTGCGTCATCTACTATCAATTTACTTTTTGGAATTGAAAAAATAGCAATTGCAAGACAAGTAAGAAATGATTTTCAAAATATTGTAAATGAAATCACTAACATTGGTGGCAGTTTATTGCTAAAAGGAGAAAAATTTATAGTAAAAGTAGAAGGAATATCAAAAGGATTTGTAACTAAAGATGTAGAAATTGCTACAACATCAAATATTATTGAAAAGAAGAGAAATTTGGGAGCTCATCCAGGAACAGAAGAAAATTTTGATAAATTACTATACACATACATAACAAAAAATAATGCATACATCTGTATTTTCTCAGATACAGGTAATGGTGGAATCCCATATCAATCTCAATCTGAGAAAACAATTTGTGCTATATATGATGAAATTTCAGCAGTATCTTGTTTTGAAACAATCAAACAGGGATATGATACAAAGATCATTATTTGTTATAGACAAAAATCAGAACTGATGAATCTTGCAAAGATAATCAATCAAATAATTCCAAGAATGTTATATGATAAGATTGAACTCGAATTCTTACAGTTAAAAATTAGCCCCAATGGAATTAGGAATTATTTGATCTATGTCAATTCAATTCTAGAAATTTTGTTGCATTATTCTAATAATCGTGTATCATTGGCATTATCTCCATTGATTTTTTCTTCAGAATTTATAGATAATTCATTAAAACAAGTGTTTAGTAAAAAGAAAATTCCTATCATTCCACTAACTGGAGTTGATAACAGCTTGTTTGATGATGCAAAAGAGATAGGTTTGGAAAGAAATATGAGAAAAATAGAAAAAATGATCATTATAACAAAAGAAGAAATTCCTTTATTTTCAAAAAAGGAAGTCGAAAATGCTCTTAAAACAAAGAAAACAATCACGGTTAAGATAGGCCCTAATAATGTTCATGATATTTTAGATTCATTAGAAAATCATTGAGAATTTAAACGGCATATTTGGTTTCACATTGTGCTCAAAATAGGAGAATTCATCTATCCCTGGGGAAGTGGCCATTACTCAAGAATGATGAGGCTAAATGAGGTTTTAGGTGAACATATCAAAGAAGAATTTGAAGTTCATTTTTCAAGCAAAGATCATGTTTATGAAAAATTATTAAAAAAATTTCCTGAACAAAAAGAAAAAATTCATGAAATTTTAATGCCAACACCAATTGATGGTAAATTCGGTCCAAGTGTTTCAATGTCATTGATGAATTTATTATTACCAATTTCAAAAAATCCACCACTAGTGAGGCAGATTGCAAATTATTTAAGAGAAGAGAGAAAATTATACAACAAAGAAAAGTTTGATTTGGTAATCAATGATGGAGATATGGGTTCAAACATTCTAGCTAGAAATAGAAATATTCCTAGTTTGTTTGTTACAAATCAATTTAGACCAAAACTGTATAATTCAAGAGCATATCTCTATCCATCATTGATTTTTGTTGCAAAACAAATTGCAAAAGCATCAAAAATACTTGTTGCGGATTCACCACCACCATATACGATGTGTGAATATAATTTGAATTTCATAAAAGAAGTAGAAGAAAAGATTACTTATGTTGGACATTTTACAAACAGCAAAAAAATTAAAAAAGAAAAAGAATCTGATTTAGAAAAATTGGTTAAAGATGGCGAGTTTGGATATTGGATGAGAACAGGAAATAAATCAACTAATGATGGCACTGGTCAAAGATACGAAGGAGTTTTTCATCAGAATGAAATGAAAAATGAGAAAAGAATAATTTCTCATGCACGAAATGATCCCAACATAGATTCAGTAATAGGAAAGGATGGGGGAAAATATTCTATAACAGAAGCTTTTGAGAAAAAAATAGATTGGATACAAATTGATATTGGTTTTCTTTCAGAACAAGAAAAAGATACAGTTTTGGATTTATGCAAATATGCAGTTGTAAATGGATCTCATACAGTAATGGGAGAGATTATGGGTGGAAAATCAAAGCCAATTATCGGAATCCCAATTTATGATGAGCATACAAACAACATCAAATGGGCTGAGGAAAAGAATCTGGGCATATTGGCGATTAAAACGGATCAAGTAACTAAAGGCATATCAAAAATTAAAGAAAATTATGAAACATTTCAAGATAGTTTGAAAGAATTTTCAAAGAATTTTGTTCCTAATGGGGCAGAAAATTCAGCAAAAATTGCTGCTCAAACCTTAGAAGAAAAGAGATAATACATTATTTTGATGATTTTGTTCGTCTGGCACGCGGGATTTCGATGGGCGAACGGACCGAAAGGGATGATGAAAAAATCCGTGTGTCAGACAATATCGATCATTCAATAATGTGGGAACGCTTTTATGGAAAAAATTAAGCCAAATCATCAGTGCCTAACTGTCCAGAATGTACATCACGAGAGAAAAAGAAGATAGAAGCAAAATACATGGAAGATTTTCCAGAAGAAGAGGACAGAAGTAGAGATGCTTTATTCAAATTATTTGATGAAATTGACATTCCTATGAAAATGGATGAGAAAAATAGAAGACATTTCATTTGTAAACGATGTGGATTATACGCAACAAGAGAAGAGATTTCAGATATTAGATTCAAGCTAAATCAGAAAGAGAGAACACGTGATGACAAACATGATGACTATCTTGAATGGTGGTCAAAAAGTAAAAAAGAAAAAGCAGAAAACTAGAGTGGTTTACCATGGTAAAAAAGAAAGAAGAAGAAATTCCAGAATGGGTTACTGATGAAATTCAAAATGCTAAATTTAAGAAACCTGAAGAGTTGAAGAAGCAAGGATACATTTTAGAATTTTATTATGAAGATAACAAGGTAGATGTACAGCTATATGATCCAGTAGAAGATGGACGACATATAGTAACTATGGATGTTCCAAAAACTATCAAAATTGATGATTTGTTAAAAGGTGAAGTTTACGAATTTGTGTTTAATCAACATAAAGCACCATTAAGCAAGAAGGTATCAGAATTTTTAGAAAAAGAAAAAGAGATTGATATGAAAGCAATTTATCAGTTTGATTTGAAATCATTAGATTTACTAGATGTAGGTTCTAGTGAATCTGCAGATGAAGATTTAGAAGAATAATCAAATTTTTATGTAATCCAGTTATTTTTTGAAAGACTTTCCTATGATAGGATTGATAAAGTATGGAAATGTGTTCTTCATCCATACTGCGCTTCGTACAACAGATGGAACTATAATTTCCAGTCTGGGAGAATTTGCTGCTTTAAGAATTGCTTTTGCAACAGTTTTAGCACTAAGTGATGTTGGAGAGAATGGCATGTTCTCAAACGATGGATGCTCAAAGAAATTAGTCTTGACCATGATTGGACTAACAACTGTAATTCCAACTCCAGAATTTTTTAATTCATGTTTAAGACCTTCTGAAAATCCCAACATTGCAAATTTTGATGCACAATATGATGCAATTCTAGGTAAACCAAAACTTGCAGCAACGGAAGCTACATTGATGATATGACCAGATTTTTTATCAAGCATTGATGGAAGAAAATTTTTGATACAGTAAATCATTCCAAAATAATTTGTTTCCATTTGTGATTCTATTTCATCAATACTAAGATCACTTACAGAACCATAAATCGCAAAACCTGCATTGTTCACTAGAATATCAATAGAACCAAATTTTTCTAGTACTAATTTTGACATTTTTTTTACCTCTTCTTTTTTTGAAACATCACATTGACAAACTAGTGTAGTAACATTGAATTTTTTTAATTCGTCAGCAACTTGTTCAAGTTTACCTTTCCTCCTTGAAACCAATACTATAGTTGCACCTAGTTTTGCAAACTCTATTGCAGATTCTCTGCCTATTCCTGATGATGCACCAGTTATTAGAACAACTTTGTTTTTGAAATCCACAAATCAGAAAAATCATTAAAAGATAAAGTGGTTTCTATGTGGATTGTGGCTTTGAAATCCTGCTCAGAGCCAATTTTACTAAAAGTAACCATGTAATTACAATTGGAACATAATATGTCGCAATTCTCCATCCAATTACTGCATCCCATCCCACAACCCCTTCAGTGATTTCAAAAGCAAATGGATCCAGGTTATTCAAATATGCTACAATTCCAAATTCTGCCAAGCCAGAACCACCTATAGTTATAGGTAAATTCCCAATTGCGTTTGCACCCATTACTGCCATTATAGAATCAAATGTATTAATTGTGAATTCTGTTCCCATTGCAATGATCATAAATGAAATTCCATAAAATGACCATGATGCTAGTGAAAACAAAAATGATACTGTAAAGATTTTTTTAGACTCACTAGTTTTGAGATTTTCTCGACTCATGGAGCAGACTTCTTCCATCCATGTGTTTGTTTTATCAATGGCCTTTGCTCCTTTTTCTTTTCCAAACTTCTTTGCAAGACGACCTAAGACCTTAGGAACTTGGAATGTGTGTTTTGAGGATAAAAAGAACATTATCATCCAAAGAGATGTAATGATTATACTAGTGGCTAAGATAACTGCTGCAACCACATATGCGCCGTTAAGCAACGCAATAATTCCTGCCATAATAGACAACAAACCTGCTGCAAACACCTCAGTTACAATATCCATGATTGCAATCCATGCAGATTTTGCAGGCTTTACACCTTTTTTATGCAAATAATATATCACGACAAATTCTGCGCCAACAAACATAGGAGTTGTAAATTTAATGAATTCACTTCCAACTCTAACTCCGACTAGTTTAAAAAAAGAGTCAAAATTTCCAAGGTATTTTCTTGCAATATATGCAAATTTGACTCCTTGAAGACCAAGCTTTATCATCATGGCAATAATTGCGCCAACAAAAGGAAATAATCCAATTGCCAGAACGTCTTCTATTTGAATGTCAAATTGAATAGCAATAAGGAAAATTGGAATTAAGGTAACAGGAATAGCTACTAGTCTCCAGTTCATCTGATAGTTTTTTTGAGGAATCAAATATGAAAGTTGAGAAAATTTTCAGTCGGGAAATATTGACGCCTAAATTCAGGCACAAAAATCATAGTGAATTGGAGGTTTTGTCTTGATTTTGGAGTTCCTGCTTTACCTCTTTAAACAATGAATCAAGTGCATCAAAGTCAGAAAAGTTTCTTTCTCTAAGTAATTTTATCACCAAATCTTTGAGATAAGCTTCCTTTTGCAATGGACTTTAAATCATAAATGAAATACAATTTAGTTCGTTAAAGGCAAAATGGAAATTTTTGATCTTTTCTAATACCAATTTGGTATTTTCATAGAAAATAATGAGAATCAAGTAGTTTGAAATATAAGCAAATATTCAAAATTAGACGGATTGAAAACAATTTTTGTTTCAGGTACTGCTGGTTCAGGAAAATCATTGCTTTCATCAAAGCTTCATGAATACTATACAAAAAATGGAGCATTCGCAGCTGTTTTGAATTTAGACCCAGGTGTAGAGAATTTAGTATATACCTGTGATATTGATGTAAGAGACTATGTAGATTACGTATCAATCATGCAACAGTATGATCTGGGACCAAATGGTGCCATGGTAATGGCAAATGATTTGATTGCATCAAAAATTGATGAGATTCAAAATGATGTTAACAAAGTCAATCCAGATTATTTAATTGTCGACACGCCAGGTCAGATTGAATTATTTGCATACCGTTCAAGTGGACGTTTTATTGTAGAGAATCTTACATCAGAAGAGAAAACAAGCATATTTCTTTTTGATGGTGTGCTAATCAATACCCCAGTTAACTTTGTTTCAATTGCGTTACTTGCTACATCAATAAGATTGCGTTTGAACTTGCCAACAATTAATGTTCTAACAAAGGCAGATCTTATCGGAGATAAAATAAAAGAAATTTTGCAATGGTCAACAAATTTGAAGACATTAGAGAATGCCATTGCTAAGGATACTGATGGTGATACCTATATTCTAACTACAAATATTTTACGAGGGTTAAATCTGGGTGGATTTGCACAGGGGTTGATTCCAATTTCAAATGTGACTGGAGATGGCTTTGTCAATCTTGAAGGCGCTTTAAGCAGAATTCTTAATTTGGGTGAGGAAGTAGAAGATTAGATGGCATCCAAAGTCACAGTTAAAGCACCTTCTTCAACTGCAAATTTAGGTCCGGGATTTGATGTGTTCGGATTAGCATTAGATGCATTTTATGACACAATCACATTAACTAGAACAAAAAACGGAGTCAAAATAATCTCGGATGATAACATTCCTACAGATCCTGAAAAAAATACTGCAGGGTTGGTGGTAAAAAACATGAAGAAAAAATTCAAAATTAAAGAAGGCCTTGAAATAAAAATCAAAAAAGGAATCCCTGCAGGATTTGGAATGGGAAGTAGTGCTGCATCAGCTGCAGCAGCTGCAGTAGCATTTGATAAATTATTTGGATTGAAATTAAGTGGAAATAGTTTGGTAGAATTTGCAGGATCTGGAGAAAAAGCAAGTGCTGGAACAGTTCATTATGACAATGTTGCAGCTTCTGTTCTAGGCGGTTTTGTAATTGTAAAAACGAATCCTTTAGATGTAATCAGAATCAATCCGCCAACTAATCTTAGAATGTGTGTTGCAGTTCCAAGTATTGATGTTCCAAAAAAGAAAACCAAGGTTTCAAGAGGAGTAATTCCAAAAAAGATCAAACTAACAGATAGTATTTTGAATTTATCAAATGCTTCAGCAATTGTTGCAGGATTTATGAAAAAAGATCCTGAAATGATTGGAAATTCAATAAAAGACGTGATAGTTGAACCTGCTAGACAGCATATGATTCCAGGGTTTGCCAAAGTCAAAGAAAATGCTATCAAAGCTGGGGCATTAGGTGTTACAATCAGTGGAGCAGGACCTTCAGTGATTGCATTTTCAAAAAGTTCATCTGATTTAAAAAAAATCAGTTTGGCCATGTCAAAAGGATTTGAATCTGCAAATACAAAATGTCAGACTATAATTTGTAAGCCTAGTAAAGGTGCAGCAACTAGTAGGTAGTTGAATAAATTATGAAAAAAGCAGTCATTGTTTTTAGCGGCGGTGTTGACTCTGTGTGTGCAGTTTCATATCTGAAATCAAAATATGATCTGTATGGAATTACGTTTTCATATGGACAAAAGGCAAATAGTGAAATTACATCTGCCAAATATTTTGCAAAAAAACTAGGATTAAAACAACATAAAATAATTGACATAGGTTTCATGAAAGATTTGTATGGCAATTCCAATGTTTTAACAAGTTCTAAAAGAAAAATCCCTAGCAAGTTTGAGTACTCTATTGTGGTTCCAATCAGAAATGCAGTTTTTCTATCAATTGCCTCAGCATGGGCTTTTACTCTTAATGCTTCAATGGTAGCATATGGTGCACATACAGGAGATCAAAACTATCCTGATTGTAGACCAAATTTTGCAAAAAAACTAGAAACCGCATTTAATCAAGGAGAAATTGACGGAATCAAATCAAAACTCCGAAAGGAGATTGAGATTTGGTCGCCATACCGTCAAGGATTATCAAAGAGTGATTTGTTAAAATCAGGAATGAAAATTTTGGGTGATTCCATATTCAAAACCTGGAGTTGTTATTCAAATAAAAAATATCATTGTGGAATGTGTGAATCTTGTAACAACAGAAAAATTGCATTTGTAAAAGCTGGTATTACAGACAAAACAAAATATCTCTAGTAACTATTTTTCAGAATTTTCTTTTTTAAAATTAATCCTCTGATTCCAATATACCAAACTAAAAAGAACAGACCAACAATTCCCATAAACATATAATTTTGAACTTCTGGAGATAGTCCTTCAATGGAATCAGTAATTTTACTTGATGCCAGCATAGATATTGCAATTACAATAATGCACTCAATTGCATACCATGTCCAGTTGGGCCAGGATTCCTTTGGAATGTGAATGTATGGATTTGCCCCCATGTCTGTGATCAAAAATATTGATTATTTAATTTTTCAGTATGTCTATAAGGACAGATCAGAGGCACTTTGTCTAATTAGTGACATAATTCCAGCTTTTTCCTCTTTATTTTCATAAATTCCTCTAAATGCGGATGAGGAAAGTGTTGCATCATTTTTGACACCACGCATTTTCATACAAAGATGTTCTGCATCAGCTAAAACAACAACTCCCTTTACTCCCTGTGAGAATAGCTCATCTGCAATATTTTTTGTCAAGCGTTCTTGAATTTGAAGTCTTTTTGAATATTTTTCAACTAGCCTGACGAGTTTTGATATTCCAAAGACTCTACCATTTGGAGAATAAGCAATGTGAATTTTTCCATAAAATGGCAACATATGGTGTTCACACATGGAATAAAATTGAATATCACGGGCAATTACTACATCAGAATCTTCAGAGAATTGGACTGATAATTCTGAATCAGAGTCATATCCACCAAAGATTTCTTTATACATTTTTGCGATTCTTTCAGGAGTTTCTCGTAACCCTTCACGTGTAGGATCCTCACCAACTTCAATGATTAATTCTCTAACGAGTTTTTTTACACGCTCTTGGTCCATTTAATATTCTCACAGAATTTTTCTAGTATTTGAACCTAATCTGATTTTTAGGCAGGTACCAAGATTATGGGGCTCCAATGAATTTGTGTAGTTGGGGTACTACCTTAACATCAACGTAATGAGGATATACCAAATCATATAATTCCAGTAAAAGATCCAGAGAAGGTTCTGAAATACCATATGTTGGTTGAATAATGAATCCGCTAATATCATCATTTGATACGATATCAAAAATTTCCTTTACTAATTTTTTAAATTCATTTGGTTGAGTTTTTGAACTAACCACAATTTTGATGTATGTTGTTTTTTTTGATTTCATAGATGACTCAAGACATTTTAGTGTATGACCAATTAATTTTTCATAATGTTTTGAGTCAACAAATTCAGAATCTTTTGTTTTAAATTCAATTTTTACAATATCAATAAATGGTAAAACATGATTGAATCTATCAATATCAAAACATGATGATTCAAGATATGTTGGAATTTTTTTGTCTTGAACATGTTTTGCAAGCAATGCCACTGCTTCATGTTGAATCAATGGATCACCACCTGTGAAATTTACTTTGTAGGTTTGATTTTTCAAATTAGAATCAATTAGTTGTGTTGCCTCTTCAAGAGAATATTCTGTTCCAGAATCCAATGGAAGAGATTCTTTGGTATCACAGTAAAAGCAAGTAAAAGGACATCCTGCTAATCGGACAAAAAGTGTCTTTGTTCCATAAAGAATACCTTCGCCTTCAATTGACGTAAATATTTCAAATAATCTTACTTTCAAGTAATAGTTGTAAATTTTTTCATTATTTATTCAGTGAGTTTCTAATGCATTACTGGTTCTTTTGTATAAAATAATCCAGAGATGAAGAATATTATTCCCAAGATGCCAATTGTGCTTCCTATAAGTTCAATCTGATTCTGAAGATTTGCTTCAAGTGGAGCCCACAACCATGCCATTAAAGCACCTACAATAATCATTGGAATTCCTACACCAACAGTAATTGCTTTAGATGCCATGTTCGAATTGTTTAGAAAATGTATATGAAGCTTATGCTATCTATGGAATTGATTTTTTTATCATATTTACGATTCTATTTAATTCTCCAAATTTTTTCTTGGCATCAGAGATGTTACCTTCAGATATCAAACGTTCAATTTCTGTAACTAAAGAGTTGGCTTTATCAAGTTCTGGAGATTCAGGATCTGCTTTATCAAGAATTTTTTGAATTCTCTCTAATTGTTTTAAAACAAATTCTTTGATTCTATCTGATGCAGAATTTGATGTAGATTCACGGATATGTTGTTTGATTGAATCAATTAATACTTTAATTTCCTCAATCGTTTGAGCTGCACCGGTAAAATCATCAGAATTTATCTGATCATTAGCTAAAGTGAATAATCTTTGGAATTCTTTTGATTCAATTTCTGTTTTTTGTTTTTCAGATATTGATTTTAGATTCTGGAAATATTTGTTTAATCTATTTAACTCACTTTTAAGATCCCTATCAGATTCATCAGTAGTTATTTTTGTCTCAGTTGTAGGAACAAAAGTCATTCTAGAAATTTGTTGGAATAATTTCATCGCTGTAAGAAAATCTTCTCTTGCTTGTTTCGTATCGTTTGTTTTGAGATTATCTTCCAATGATTCTACTGCTGTGTGCCCTTCTTCATACAGATTTTCTATTTCAGTAGGAATTGAATCTCCATAAGATCTGTCTAATTGGTTTTGTATTTGTTTGTCTGCTTGTTCAGCAATTCGTAATAAGATATAGGGATCACTTTGTGCATATGCATCACCTACAAATGATGTAGTACCAAAAATCAATACAAATATTGTAAAAATTGCTAATGTTTTCATTCTTCTTCCTCCATGCTCTTTCGTAGTTTTACCAGATTTTGTAAATCCTTCTTTTCGATTTCAATTATTCCATTACGTTCTAATCTTTTTACTGCACGCCACATTGTAGTTCTTGGTTGTAAGAATTTTTTGCGCAATTCACTTTCTAGTGCCTCTCCTCCATTATTAGAGATAAACTTCACTATCTCTTTATCATCTTCACGAATATCTGGTTTTAGTTTAAAGATTGATTCTATATCAATTGTTTCAGTTTGTATTGATTTTTGTTCCTGTATTGGTTGTATTGATTTTTGTTCCTGTATTGGTTGTATTGATTTTTGTTCCTGTATTGGTTGTATTGATTTTTGTTCCTGTATTGGTTTAGCAATTTTTTGTTTTGAACGGGTAATTACCACAGTTCCAATTACTACAACAGTTACAACTCCACCAATTACTGCATACATAAAATAATCTGGTTGAGATGTGGAATCAGTTACATCTGGAGAATCAGTAATTACTACAGGTGTGCTGAATAAATAATTGATTTCGACGTTACCACCAGAAAGAGTTAATTGATTTTTGTCATTAATAATTTCCATATTAATAGGAAGACTAGTCATTCCAACAATGGCAGAATTTTTTGGTAAAAGCAATGTAAAATCAGAAGGGGCATCTAAAGAGAATGTCCAAACTTTACCTTGTTTTGATACCAAATCATGAATATCATATTCTACAGAAATAACAGAGGATCCAAATGTTTCAATTAAAGCAGAATCACCCAGTATGTTAGCATCAAGTAAAAAATCATTTTCACCTACAGCTACTAGATTATCAATGGTACTTCCAAATAGATCCAGCTCATAATCAGTTGCAAGCGGATCTACATCAATCTCTGTAGAGACATGGGTTGAACCGTCTGGATATATTATCAGATCTAGTGTTCTAGGAGAACTGAATGAGGACTGAATTGGCATTACGGCTGCTACGATAATCATGCTAGCTACCAAGAGAGGTATTTTGACCATTGTATCGACAATGCCATCAGTCCTTACAAAAAGCATTCCATCTTCTCGAAGATACTCTTTCCTATGAATTGGTACGATTTCTGGATTCATATGCTCAATACCTTAGATTCATGCTTTCAACTAATCCCTGAAATCTCTTGAACTCCTGGAAGAACTGGAGTCCTTTTTCAGTAATCAAGAAGACTCTATTTCTGTCATTTTTGACGGATTCGACTAAGCCTGCTTCTACCAGTTTCTCACATTTGTCTAGTACTGCGTAGTGAGATAGGTTGGCTTTGCGAGAGATTGCAGATACAATGACTCCACCACGACCGCCATCAGCGGTAACGTCTAAGATATCACCCATTATGCCCATTTCGGACCTGTATTGTTGTTTTGACATGCTCTAGTATATAACAACGTAGTTTATGAGGAACAGTTTGAAACTTTATAGCGGAACGCAAAGCGGAACGGCAGTTTCATCAAAAAAAATAGTGTATTTTTGTTAATTTTCAAAAAATAGAAAAATTTTGGAGAAAAATCATGCCTAAGAATTAATTAAAAAAATAGAAAAATTTTGGAGAATTGCTCTTTAGAGTTTTTTTGAGAAAATGATTCTATTTTATCATATTTTGAGCAATTTTGATAAAATTTGGTATATAAGGAACAGGATGATTCCTCGTCGTTCCTAATCTATCATTCATGCAACTAGTCTCCATGGTAAAACCACAGATTAGGATGATTGAAGCAATTGTCATCCTATTGATGCTTGGAGTTTCACCATTATCTGTAACATACTCATTTGCAGAAATAGACAGTGAGAAAAGTAGAGAATATGGAGCAATTATTACTGAAAAAATGGTTGATGGGAAGCTAATAGTCAGTCATCATGCGATATCTGATGAACTATCAAAAGAGGACTGAGAAAAAATTGTCATTTAAGGGCCAGACATCATGGGCATATGTCAATTATAGTGCATATAATTCGGGGATTGTTATCTTTAATGGGAAAATAACTAAAATTGGAGATGTCTATTGAATATTTCAACTGACAAAAATATCTTTGAAGATCTAAGTTTCAAAGTGATAT